>QKHD01000127.1 GCA_003250175.1 Helicobacteraceae bacterium | reverse complement strand
CCATGACCTTATCCTGAAGATCGCTCAGGTTGATTGTGTGGTTAAATAGAACCGTTGCACCGATATCTTTGATAGCTGCTTCCGAAGCAGCCAGTTTTCCGCTGGGAATTTCTACGAAAAAGATACAGTCCTTAACCTCTTTCGGATAGGCTTTGGCAATGGTTTTTATCATGGAAAAGGCAGAAATTTTATCCACCGTATATTCACTGATGACCAGATTGTACGAGGTGTGTTTAAACGATTCGATCAAACGCTTGGGATCGAAAAAGCCAAAGGCTTTGACTGAAGAGTCGATCTTTTCCGTTACCCCTTTGATTCGCTGAATTTTTTCCACTTCGTCACCCAAAATGGCAATATTGACCGGGTTCTTTTTATTGTACTGCTCAATATAGCGCATCAGCTTGACGGTATTTTCCCCGGCTTTTTTGATATCCAGCTTGTTGATATAGTATTTCATGTAGGTCTTGCTGCTATAGAGCCCTTCGATACGGGCCTCGATGAAAAACTTCTGTACCGGCTTGGAGCGTTTGGCGCTGCGCCAGAGTTCTTTGTCAAAACGGTAGGCCAGGACGTTAAGCGTATCGATGATGTCATATTTGATCTCGTCCACATAAGTCATGTAGTCGTTTTTGAACTCTTCGAAGTGTTTTTCACTGAAATCACTCATTCGGGTTGTAATGGCATCATTTTTATCCCGAAGGTTCCGGATTTCGTGGATAATGTCCACATGTCTTTTATTCAGACTTTGCAGTTCATTTTTAATATCGTTTTGCTCCGGATCCTTGGCGGCTATCACCTTGGACCTTTTTTGCAGTGTTTCAATCTTTTTTTCCAGAACCTTCTGCTCACTGAAAAATTTAAAGACCTTCTCCTTATTCTTTTCCAGTTCCCGAAAATCATTGACATAGGGCAGCTGTTTCATCAAAAAGATCGTCACGTAGCTCTCTTCAATGGTCGTAGCGGTCTTTTTTTCCAGCTTCTCTTTGAGTACGATGGCCATGTCGAGTTTTTTCTTGGCCACTTTGAGGTCCTCATTCTGAATATTCATATCAAGGGAGCGGAGGTTGTTGTAAGCGGTAAAGAGAAAACTTCGCATGATGGAAAAATCCATCTTCTTCTCCGGAGGAATGTCACGGTCATACTTCATCAGCTCCGTTACGACCATTTTAAAGTGCTCTTTTAGGGCTTCCTTGGAATCCAAAGAGCGCTCCAGCTCCATAATATTTCGGTTTTCCCGTTGGTTGGCAAAGGATTCGATCTTCTCTTTATACTGTTCGATCACATTTTTGAAGTTTTTTTCATTAAAAGGGCGGGGCAGGGAGTGGTCGATATTGGCATCAAAAAGGCGTTGGGAAATGGTATCGGGGTGCTCTTTGCTTAGGGCAATCACGGGGAAATCCGGAGCGTTCTTTTTAATCAGGTTGACAAATTTCATCCCGCCGTATTTGTCATTGTCTATATTGACAATAATCAGGTCTATAAAGATCTCTTTGAAGATTTTGACGTGATCGATGAAGGTTTCGGAGTGAATCACCTGATGAAAGTAGGTGGAAAAAAGCTCTTCCAGTTCATCGGAGTAGGAGAGGATATCATCAATATAGAGGAGATTTAGATCATTTAAACGCAGACTCACTGGCAACCCAAAAATATTTTGCGACAATATATCACGCTTATGGTTAGAAAGGGAGAAAGCAAAAAGGGTGGTGGGTCCTGAGAGACTCGAACTCTCGACCACTCCGTTATGAGCGGAGCGCTCTAACCAACTGAGCTAAAGACCCGTTTAAGAAGCGGTATTATACAAACCGCCCCGTTAAAGGGTCATAAATCAAAATTCGCGGCTGTCGATGGTAATGACGGTATGAACGTTACCTCTGGGCTCGTAATCGGCCTCCAGGCGCATCCATTTGGGCTTGAGCTTGGTATAGAGCGTATCAAAAATCTCGTTGGCACTGTTTTCATGGGAAATGTGACGATCACGGAAGGTGTTGATGTAAATTTTAATGGCCTTAAGCTCCACCACCAGTTCGTCCGGAGAGTATTCCAGGCGCATGGTGGCAAAATCCGGATACCCGCTGCGCGGACACAGGCAGGTAAACTCCGGCATGGTGATGGAAATCTTGTAATTTTTCTTATGTGCGTTGGGCCAGATTTCCAGATCTTTTTCTACATCGAAATTGGCAATCTCTTTTTCGCCGTATTTTTGTTCTGCCATCAGATATCCAGGTGCTTGACGTCTTTGGCGTGGTCTTCGATATATTTTCGTCGCGGTTCGACTTCGTCACCCATGAAGAGGGTAAAGGTATCGCTGACCGCTTCGGCGTCACCTACGGTAACCTGCAGCAGTCGACGGTTATCTCTGTTCATGGTCGTTTCCCACAGCTGCTCAGGGTTCATCTCACCCAGACCTTTGTAGCGCTGGATATAGGTACCTTTTTTCGCCTGGGCTTCGACCTCTTCGAGAATATCGAGAATATCCCGGCCACGGAGGGCTTCGATATCGCGCTCCAGCAGTTTTTCATAGGTGTATTTAGCCTCGGTAAAGAGCGGATTGCTAAAGAGATCGTCGTTGATCAAAATCTCTTCCAGACCTTTTTCTGTCTGGATATAGAGGTGAATCTGCTCTTCATTGACCTGGGCATTGAGAATGTTGTAACCGATGCTGGAAAGGAAGGCTTCAACCTCTTTATAAAGGTCTTTATACTCCAGGGCCAGCAGCTCGTCACGCTCGATCAGTTGGCGAACCAGCTGAACAACGGAGTAGCGCTTTTGTAGGTCTTCCAGTACGCCACGGTAGTGAGCGGCGATTTTGAGGTGTTCTTTGAGGTCACGCGGGCCGACACCGCCAAACTCCATCCCCTCGATACCTGTTTCAATCAGGTAATCATTCAGGGCTTTATTGTCCTTGAGATAAATCTCGTTTTTACCCTTTTTGTAGCGATAGAGCGGCGGCTGGGCGATGTAGACATATCCGGAATCCACCAGCGGACGCATATAACGGAAAAAGAAGGTCAACAGCAGGGTCTGAATGTGGCTGCCATCGACGTCGGCATCGGTCATGATGATGATTTTTTTGTAGCGCAGACGCTCTTCGTCATACTCGGCACCAAAGCCGCAACCCAGGGCCGTAATCATGTTTTTGATCTCTTCACTGCTGAGGATCTTGTCAATCCGCGCTTTTTCGACGTTAAGAATTTTACCGCGCAGTGGCAGAATCGCCTGGTTGGCACGGTCACGTCCCTGCTTGGCTGAACCACCCGCGGAGTCACCTTCCACCAGGTAGAGTTCGGACTCATCCGGATCTTTGCTCTGGCAGTCTGCCAGTTTACCCGGCAGGGTTCCGATGGTCATTTTTTCCTGTTTACGGGTCATCTCCCGGGCACGTTTGGCCGCATCTCGACCCCGTGCCGCCAGGATGGCTTTTTGCATAATCGCTTTCGCCGCGTTGGGGTTTTCTTCAAAGAATTTGACCACATTTTCATAGGTCAGTTTCTGTACCAGTGGGCGGACGTAGGAGCTTCCCAGTTTCCCTTTGGTCTGGCCTTCGAACTGTGGTTCCGGCACACGAACACTGACGATGGCGATCAGACCCTCTTTGGTATCGTCACCCGTGATTTTTGTTTTTTCTCTTGCATTGGCATTTTCGTCAATGTACTTGGAAATGGCGCGGGTCAGACCGGCACGGAAACCGGCTTCGTGGGTACCGCCATCGGGAGTTTTGATGTTGTTGACGAAGGAAGAGACTTTTTCGACATAGGAGCTGTTGTACATAAAAGCCAGGTCCATCTCGATATCTTCCATCTTGTCGCTGAAGTAGATCACGTCGCACATCGGATCTTTATCATTCAAGTCTGCAACAAACTGGGCAATCCCGCCTTCGAATTGAATGTCTTCCTTGGTTCCGTCACGCTCATCCGTAAAGACGATTTTGATTTTCGGGTTCAGGTAGCAAAGCTCTTTGAAACGCTTAAGAAGAATATTTTTATCAAAAATAATCGTTTCAAAGATTTCATCATCGGGAAGAAACTCGACGATAGTACCGGTACGCTTGGTGGTACCTGTGACGCTCAGGTCATTTTGGACTTTACCCTGGGCAAAATCCTGCTCGTGAATCTCACCGCCGCGGTGAATGGTCAGGTGCAGGTGTTTGGAGAGGGCATTAACGACAGAAACCCCAACCCCGTGCAGACCTCCGGAGACCTTATAGGTGTCCTTGTCAAATTTACCACCGGCGTGCAGAACGGTCAGTGCTACCGTAGCGGCTGAAATTTTTTCTACCGGGTGAATATCCGTAGGAATACCCCGGGCGTTATCTTCAATCCGGGCACGCCCTTCGGCTGTAATAGTTACCTTGATGGTGTCACAAAAACCGGCCATCGCTTCGTCAATGGAGTTGTCGACAACTTCGTAGATCAGGTGGTGAAGACCGCCGACGTTGGTATCACCGATATACATACCCGGTCGTTTACGGACCGCCTCAAGGCCCTTGAGGACCTTAATGTTGGAAGCACCGTAATCGCTTTTTTTTGCTTCGTCTTCGAATGGTAGATTCTCTTGGCTCATGGTCTCCCTTTGCTTATAGTGCGATTGGCATAATGATGGTCAAAAACTGGTCGCTTTTGAGTTGGAACGGTGTGCTGGGCTCGTTAAAGCTCATGGAAAATTCCCGTGTATCAATCTGGGACAGAAAGTCGATGATATAGCGGCTATTTACCGCAATTTCAAATTCGTCGGTCATGTTGGTGGTCGCTTCAAACTCTGTCTTGGCTTCGAAATTTTCATCGTTGATGCTCTCGAGGTAGATAGAGCCGGGTTTGAATTTCATCCGGATTTCCGCAGAGATGATGTTGACTTGTTTGATGGCGCTGATCAACATATCTTTGGAGATTGTCAGATTATGCGCCAGCTCTTTGGGGATGATGCGCTCATAATCAGGGAACTTGCCGTTGATCACTTTGGTAAAGAAAAAGTGATTGGCGGATTTGATCATGAAGTTGGTGTTGTCAAAATAGATCTGGACATCGTTCATGAAGAGTTTTTGAATCTCTTGAATTGCTTTTTTGGGGATGATGATGGACATTCCCTGATTGGTCGTATTGTCGATGCGGGTAAGGGCAAGGCGTTTGGTATCGGTACCCACGATATTGATGCCGTAGTTTTTGATATCAATCAAGGCACCGTTGAGTTCGAATTTCGGATTATTATTATCAATTGCGGGCATGACTTTTTTAAATCCGCTGATCAGCTTGTGACTGTCAATGTTGATTTTTGGCAAGGATGAGGCATCGGGGAAAGCAGGGTATTCATTGGCGTCAAAGGTAGGCAGTTTGTAGGTGGAACGGTTTTGTTTGATATGAAGGGTGTCGCCTTCGGAGTTGATGATGATCTCGTCATCTTTGAGGATCCGGATAATATCCAGAATCTTTTTACCGTTACAGGTGGTTTTGCCCTCTTCATCCAGAATGAAATCATCCAGAGTCACGCTCAGACCGATTTCGTTATCGGTAGCTTTGAGAATAAGGGATTCCTGGGTGGCTTCAAAATAGATGTGGGAGGTTACGTGGGAAAAATCTTTGCGTTCCAAAAAAGCCTGAAGACTGATGATGGCATTTTCGAAAGCCTGCTTCTTGACAATAATCTTCATCGTTCTGCCTTTTTAATATTATAAATAAACAGTAGTAGTATTAGTACGGGATGAAAAGGTGAAAAGTACTAATAAACCCTTATATTTACGTAATCCTTGTATTGAATAAATTTTATCTATATTTCACTCATTTTCACATAAATCGAGTTACTTTTGTTCGTGGGCGCTGATTTTGTTGGCCAGCTGATCGATGATTACCTTAAAATTTGCGTCTTTATGGATGATCTCGTTGATCTTTTTCATGGCGTGACTGACGGCCGTGTGGTCTTTCATATTAAAATAATTGGCGATCATCGGCATGGAGTTGGGGGTGAGATTTCGGGCCAGATAGATCACGACGCGGCGCGCATTTACAATGGCCTTGACCCGTGATTTGGACTTGATCTCGCTGGGCTTGACGTTTAGCTCTTTGCTCACTACTTCGACGATCTGGTCGATGGTGATGTTTTCCCGTTTTTCCTTGATCTGCTCTTTGAGAACGTCCTTTGTAAAATCGAGGGTGATCTGCTGACCCATCATCTTGGAATAGGCGTTGAGCTTAATAATAGTGCCCTCAATTTCGCGGATATTTTCATCCATGTTGGTGGCGATATAGTGGATGACATCGTTGGAGAGATTAATCAGATCCAGCTCACATTTTTTCTTGATGATGGCGATTTTCGTCTCCAGCTCCGGAGGCTGAATATCCGCCACCTGACCCCAGACAAAACGGCTTTTTAATCGGTCTTCGAGCCCTGCAATCATGCGGGGTTCTTTGTCTGCTGCCAGGACGATCTGCTTGCCGGCGCTATGGAGTTCGTTAAAGGTGTGGAAAAACTCCTTTTGGGTGTCTTCTTTTCCTGAGATAAACTGGATATCGTCGATGACCAGCAGGTCGCAGCTTCGGTATTTTTCCCGGAAACGGTCCATGGTCTGGTTTCTCAGGTGGTCGGTAAAGTCATTGAGAAACTGCTCGATTGTTGCGTAGATGACAATCTTGTCCTTGTCCGAAAAACTGTTGCCGATGGACTGGAGCAGGTGGGTTTTACCCAGACCTACGCCGCCGTAGATAAAGAGGGGGTTGTAGAGCTTTCCGGGCTGTTCGCAGACACTTTGTGCCACGGTATATGCAAACTGGTTGGAGTGGCCGACGACAAAACTGCTAAAGGTATAGGCCGGGTTGAGAATGGTGCTTTTGGCCATCTTGTTATCGGTGGAGATGGACTCTTTTTTTCGGGTTTTGGTACCCTTTTTGGATTTGATCCGGATCTCGATTTTGGGACGCACGCCGCTTTCGAGTTCAAAAAGGTCGGCCAGTTTATCGGAGTATTTGGTTTTGATCCATCCGGCGATGAGGGGGTTGACCACCTCGATAACTGCCAGGTCGGATTTGGACTGGTTCTCCAGATACTTGATATTTTTTATGTATCGCTGGAACTCTGATTCACTGACGATGTCCTTCAGACGTGAAATAATAGAATCAAAAATCAAAAACCGACCCTTTAATGTGAAAAATTTCGTGAATTTTTTGTGCCTAAATTTGAAAAAATTGTATCATACAGAGGTTTATAACTAGTGAATAGTTTTCATTCACCATGTGAAAAAGAAAGTGAATAAGTGAAAAGAATATTAGGAATCGATCCCGGAAGCATCAAAACCGGTTACGCCGTTTTGGAGGTGGAGAACCGAAAAATGGTTCTCAAAGAGGCCGGTCTGATCAAGATTAAATCAAAAAATCTCCAGGAACAAATCTGCGAAATGACCGAGGCCTTTGACCTGATTTTTAAATCCCACTCCTTTGACGAAGTGGCCGTAGAAGATATGTTTTACGCCCACAATCCCAAAAGCGTCATCAAACTGGCCCAATACAGAGGAGCGTTGAGTCTAAAGATTATTCAGGACTTCGGCAACTTTGCGGAGTACACCCCCCTGCAGGTAAAAAAAGCGGTTACGGGCAACGGCAAGGCGGCCAAGGAGCAGGTAGCTTTTATGGTTAAAACACTTTTGGGTATAAAGCAGGAGATTAAACCGCTGGATATTACCGATGCGATCGCCGTGGCCATCACCCACGCCCAACGACTCAAATTAGGACTCTAAGATGCTGATTCGAAAACTCTTCAAATTTGAAAATGCCCATGTGGTGCGCCACTGCTCGACCGACCGCTGTCAGTATTCGATTCACGGGCACTCCTATAAGGTCGAGGTGATGCTGCAGTCCAATTTTCTCGATAACGGCCAGATGGTGCTCGATTTCAGTCTGACCAAAGGGAGCATCAAAGAGATTATCGACAGTTTCGACCACTCCGTGGCCATCTGGAGCGGGGATGCTCCGGATTACATCGCCGATATGAAAAAACACTCCCTGCGCTGGGTGGAGATGCCCGTATCACCCTCTGCGGAGCAGTTTAGCCGGGTGATCTTTTTCATGGTGGAACGCATGCTGAACAAGATGCACTTTTCCAACGGCGAAAAGGCCATATCGGTCTACAGCGTCATCGTCCATGAAACGGACACGGGCTACGCCCAATGCTTTAAAGAGGACGTGGAAAACCCCCAAATGGGTCTGCTCACTCCGGAGAGTATGATCTTCTCTCCCCAGGTCAAGGCAGAGTGGAGCGATCCCTTAATGTGGGAAGGTTAATTCGTACTCCCCTCCTGACTGTAGGCAGGGTGTTTATATTTGGGTTTGTCGCATCCGCTGGTGGTAAAAACAATGGTTCCGAGTAGTAGTGTAAATAGCGTTAATTTTTTCATCATAAATTAACTTTACTCTCCCCGGGTTTAAAAAAAGATTACGGGGTCTCGCCCCGCTGCTCGTAAATTTTTTCAAAGAGCTTATAGGGCCCTTGACGGCGGTCGTTTTTGTAGGCTTCGATGCTGTTGCTGAAAATCATCATGACGATATTGACGGCAATAATAAAGACCAGCACACCGGCCCCCACAATGAGGTAGCTTCTCAGGTGGCTGTGGTCTTTGGTCTCGACCCGGTTCTTTTCCGCTTCGATCTGCTCGGAGGTTTTTTCCTTGATGAGGGAGAGAACAAAGTCATATTTTCGGTAGCCGAAACGGTCTTTGCTCCCCACCATTTTATAGAGCATCTCATCCATCCCGATCTTTTTAAGCACCTCTTTAATATCCCGGTCGATACCGAAATAGAGGGAGTAATACTCCAGCGTAGCCCGCCAGTCGACCAGCTCCGGATGGGTGACGGATTCGATCTGTTTGAGATAGGCCAGTTTCATGATGGGGGCCATTTTATCCTTGAGCGTCGGAATGGCCAGATAGGGATCGAGGGCGTTCAAAATCCCGTGGGTATTCCCCTGATAGGCAGCCTGATAGGCAGCCTTTTCCGCCTGCTCATAGGGTGCGTGGAGCTTTTGAAAGGCCGGGAGGGTGCTGATCTCGTAGTGGGATTCCAGCAGGGCGTAGATATTGGCGATCTGATTTTTTTTGAGGTGATCCTGAAAAAGCAGCTGGCTCCGGATTGATTCGATCACCTGTTTGGCGTAGGGTTTGTAGGGCTGATAGTCCGCCAGGCGCTTGGCATAGGTGACGATGACCTTGAGGTTGCCTTTGTCGCGAGCGGCTTCCAGGGCGGCCTTGATCTTTTCCGCCTCATCGATCAGCTTGCGATATTGGGGAGTGTTCTGGAGAATTTTGTTTTTGGCCGCGTGCTGGAAATACTCCTTGATGCGGCGGTTTTTAAAAAGAAACTCCGCATCGATAAAAATCTGGGGGAAATTCACCAGCAGACTGATGAGGTTCTTTTTAGTCTCCATATTATTAAAGTGGTGGAGAATCTGCCCGGCTTTGACCTTGTGCCCGCTTTTCATCACATCAAATGCCTTGTTGAAGGCCAGCTCCCATTCATCGTTGACCACCCGGTATTTGGTACTTTTTTTCAGGTGGGGATACTGGTCGGCCAGATTAAAGATTTTGGCGTAATCGCTGGCGTGGTAAGCGCGGACAAACTCTTTGGTTACCTCGCTCTCTCCGGAATAGAGGTGATAGACCTTCTTTTTATAGACGTCGTGCAAAAAGGGCTCGGCCATATCGTGGGCTTTATCCGGTTCATTATCCAGCAACAGATCGATGGTTTGGGGGAAAATACTCTCGTTCCAAATCTCGTCTAGCCGGCTCTCGATACTGGAAAAGAGGGAGAGGAAGGTATTTTTCTTAATCGCGTGGCTGGCAGCGTGGAAAGACTGGGACTTGATGCTCTCCTCGACAATATGAAAATCGTTGGCCAGGGGATAGACCTGCATCTTTCCGTCATAAAAGAGGAAAAAGAGGGTTTTTTCGACCCACTTGATGGCCAGAACGGGCTGCGGGGTGACCTCGTGGGTAAAGAGAATTTTGTTGTACTTGATCAAAATAACTGTGATTTTCCCGTTTTTATCCCCGATAATGGCGTAGTCACGCTCCGGATTTGTGGAGAGGGCGGTGGGGTTTTTGATCTGATTGTTCTGAATGGAGAGCACGGTGCCGCGCTGAATATCCATGATGGAGGTCTGGCCGTCTTCATGAACACAAAAGAGGCGGTAGTCGTTAAGAAAAACCCCAAAAAGCACCCGGGTCTCCGTGGGAATGGAGCAAAGGGTCCGGTTAAGCAGGGTATCGTGGACGATCACCTTGTGGCGTTCGCCCAAAATCAGCAGCAG
>QKHD01000261.1 GCA_003250175.1 Helicobacteraceae bacterium | reverse complement strand
TCGAACTGCTCCATGGACGGATGCAGCATCAAAAAGGGCTGGCGCAGCAGGATTTTGCGGGCATCCTCATAGTTTTTCAGGTGGTTGGTTACGCTGAACTCTTTAAGGTATTTGTCGATCAGCATAACTTCCAGCGTACCGTCGTCGTAGCCGATAAAGAGCAGCTCGCCCATGAGCCGCAGCAGGGTGATTCCCTTTTTGAAGAGGGAGACTTCGTGCAAGACGGCATTGCCGTTCAGGCGGATAAAATAGAGCCGGCTCTGACGGGTAGCCACCAGGGCGATTTCGCCGTTGGCGGAGAGCTCGATGACGCTGGGCCAGTCCGCAAAGGACTTTTTGCTCTCGTGAAAGACCTCTTCGCCCAGGGGCATGTGAAAGACCGCCGCATGCCCTTCGCGGCAGGCGGCAAAAATTTTGCTCTCCTCTTCAAAAAAGGCCAGGGCTTCGACGACGGATTCCGTTTCGAATTTGGCGACGGTGACGTTGCGGTCAATGTCAAAGACCACCAGCCGTTTGTCGAAGGTGGCCGCCGCAAGGCGCTTGCCGCAGGGTGAAAAGCGCAGGGCCGAAACGGAGTCCGGACGGGCGGGCAGGGAGGTGACCAGCTTGCCGCTTTCGACATGGTGGATATAGACCCGCCCGTCCTGACCGCCCGTAGCCACGTAGACCCCGTCCGGAGAGAAGGCGGCGGTTTCCACATCGGCGGAGTGCCAGGTGAGGGTCGCTTTTTTGCTCATTCCTTCTCCCACATCGAGCAGCGCCGAGGTGCCCTTGGCGGCCAAAGGGAGGTGGATGGTGTGTCCGTGCCCCATAAAGCCCTTGTGGTAAGGGTGGAGGTTGCTCTCCATCCCGGCGATTTTTCGGGTGTGGCTGAGGGTGAGGGTGGTTTTGTCCAGGTAGTAAAAGGTGTAGCGGTTGTCCATGATGATGTAGTGATCCCCCACGGGAATGGTCGTTAGCGGCGGCCCTTCCAGGTGGATCGTCTTATGAACGGGCAGCATCTCACACCTCCAGGAAGGAAATGATAAAGCGCTCGGCGGCGGTCCCCTCAAAGGGGCGCATGAAGATGCGGAAGGTCCGCACCCCGCTGCCGGTGGCAAAGGCGACCTTGGCGTCTTCCGCGTCAAACATCATCTTCCAGTCGAAGACGGGGTCGAAGCGGATCAGGCCCGCCTCGTCTATGTCATGAAAGAGCGTGGAGAGGATCAGCTTGCCCTGGCGGAGGCTTTCGATGACCAGATCGTCGCTGCCCAGATCAAAAAGGTCGTCAAAGTCCAAAGTCCCGGTTGTGGGCCAGAACGAGATCGTCGCCGTCCACGGCAACACTGGGCAAGGGGAAGCTACCAACGATGCCCTCCAGCCCGATATCCACCGCCTGCTCGATTTTTTCCAGCAGGGATTCGCTCTTCTCGTCGGCGATCTTCTGGGTCTCCACCAGCTTGGTGATCTCGTGGCGGATGGCGATGTACTCGCTGATCTCGCCGCTGCCGTTTTTAATGGGGATGACGGTGGCGTCAACGATATAGGTGTTGCCGTCCTTGGCCCGGTTGGGCACCACCCCTTTCCAGATGCGCCCGGCCTGGATCGTCTGCCACAGCTCCGCAAAGACGGGAGCCGGCACGTCCGGATGGCGCACGATATTGTGGGGCTTGCCGATCAGCTCTTCACGGGAGTATTTGGAGACGCGGCAGAACTCGTCGTTGGCGTAGGTGATGATCCCCTTGGGGTCGGTTTTGGAGACGATGTTGGAGGCGTCGACGGCGGATTTGTACTGATCGAGCAGGCTCTTTTGCTCCATCAGTTCGGTGATGTTATGCCGGATGGCGATGTATTCGACGATCGTTCCGGAGGCGTCGGCCACGGGGAAGATGGTGGCGTCGACAATATAGGTGCTGCCGTCCTTGGCGCGGTTGGGCACGAGACCCTTCCACATATGCCCGCCCTGGATCGTCTCCCACAGCTGGGCAAAAACCGCGGCGGGTACGTCCGGATGGCGGACGATGTTGTGGGGTTTGCCGATCAGCTCCTCGCGGGAGTATTGGCAGATGCGGCAGAATTCGTCGTTGGCGTAGGTGATGATCCCGTTGGGGTCGGTTTTGGAGACAATGGTGGAGGCGTCGACCGCCTTTTTGTATTGTTCGAGAAGGAGTGAAGCGTCGATGATCTCTTCACTGTGCGAAAGGGTGTCGGGCATGAAATATACCTTAAAGAAATATAAATTCTTTTTACAAGATTGTTTGTCATAAGACTGTAGCATATTCCAGATAATAATAATTATAAATTGTGCTGTTTACTGCGTAAGTTTTTGTATAAATCCGGCATAATAGACGGTAACAATCGTGATCTTGCGGAGTAAATAATGGTTATCTATATACATGGATTTGCGGGAAGCGGCCAGGGCACCAAGGCCAAACAGGCTCGGGAGATGTTCAAATACGAGATCGTCATGGCGCCGACGCTCTCCACCGTTCCGGAGCTGGCTGTGGCGACTCTTCGGGAGCTGGTGGACAAGTTCTTGAAAAAAGGGGAGACGGTCAATCTGGTCGGCTCCTCCCTGGGGGGCTACTACGCCCTCTACCTGGCGGATTTGTTCAAGATCAAGGCCGCTTTGATCAATCCCAGCATCCACCCCTATGAAACCCTGAAACGGGAGCTGGGCATGGTGGAAAACTTCTATGACGGCAGCCGTTTCGAGTGGACGGAGCGCCATCTGAATATGCTGCGCCAGTTTGAAACAACCCGCCCCAAGGGCGAAAATATCCTGCTCTTGCTGCAAAAGGGCGATGAGCTTCTGGACTACCGCGAAGCCCTGGAAAAACTCCCCAACTCCCCCGTCCTTGTCGAAGAGGGCGGCAGCCACCAGTTCGACGACTTCCCCTCCAAACAACCCCTCATCGAAGCCTTTTTCAAAGGACAGCCCCTGCCTCTATGAGGCGGGCCGAAAGCGCTGCAACGCGTTTTGCAGTCCGGAGGCCTGGGATGCCAGCTCGTGGGAGAGCTGCTGCATATTATCCCCGGCGGTCCGGTTCTCCATGGAGAGTGAAATAACCCGGTGCATCTGCTGAATCAGCGTTTTGGTCCGGGTGGCGATGTAGGTGCTCTTATCCACCATGTCGGAAGAGACCCGGATGGTGCTCTCCAGCTTTTCCTTGGTCGTTCCCGCACCTAAGGTGAGGTGCTCCGCCTCACGGGTGATGGTGTGGATAATGGCCGAAACCTCCTTCAGATCGTCCCGGTTCCGGTCGATGCTGCGCATGATGTTTTTGGAGTTGGCGTCGATCTCCTCCAGGCTTTTTTGGGTCATCTCCGCCAGTTTGCGCACCTCGTCCGCCACCACCGCAAAACCGCGGCCGTGCTCACCGGCCCGGGCCGCTTCGATGGCCGCATTAAGAGCCAGCAGATTGGTTTGGTCGGCAATGTCGGAGATCATCACCAGCACATTCTGGATGCTCTTGGCCTGATCGGAGAGGCTCTGCATGTTTTCAAAAACCTTCTGTTGCTTGGCGTTGCCGCTGACCAGGGTGTCGATCACCTTAGAGAGTTTGGCGGCGAATGCATCCATGGTATGGCCCGTATTTTCCAGGTCTTCCGTCGTAATGACCGACATCTCCTCGGTGGTGTCGAGGTTTTTGCCCACATCCTGGATCAGGTGATCGATGGATTCGATCCCGTCGACCTGACGGCTGATGATCCGGCTAAGCTCCCTGGCGTCCGCGTCGAGGCGGCTGGCGGCCAGGGAGTTTTTCTCCGCACTCTCTTCGGCGTGGCGGATCACCTCTTCGACCGTGGCAAAGACGTTTTTGACCGACTGCCCGATGAAGCTGATCTCATCCGCTCCCCAGTAGTCCGTATCGTGGAAGCTCCGGATGGCGATGCGCCCGTCCGTTCCCAGGGTCGATTCGAGCCGGTGAGTAATCTTGCCCATGCGCTGTCGGAATCTCCGGATAGCGATAAAGAGCGCGATGAGCAGAACAAAGACGAGTACGATCGCC
>QKHD01000383.1 GCA_003250175.1 Helicobacteraceae bacterium | reverse complement strand
TCCACGGCGCTGGACAACCTCATGAAAGGGGCCTCGTCCGCCGCGGTGGCCAACGCCAATCTGATGTGCGGCTATCCGGAGGATATGGGGATTCCCAAAATCGCCTATGTTCCCTGATATCCGCTCCGGAGCGGTCTTTATTGCCGACGCCCACTATACGGACGAACGCACCGATTTGCTGGGGCTATTAAACCAGCTCCAGCTCTCTCCACCTTCACAGGTTTTTCTGATGGGGGATATTTTCGACCTCTACCTAGGCCCCTTTTCCTATCTGAAAACTCTCAATACCCCGTTGATTGACGCCATCGAACGGCTCGCCGTCGTATGTGAGGTCTGGTTTTTTGAAGGGAACCACGACTTTTTGCTGGAAGGCTGCATGAAAGGGGTGCGCTATGTTCCCCTTTCGCAGCAGCCCATGGTGTTTACCTGCGAATCCACCAAAATTGCCCTTTCCCACGGTGATTATGCGGATAATTTGACCCACACCCTCTTTACCCGATTGATCCGGAGCCGATTTACCCTTGGATTGCTTCACCTTATAACCGGCAATATCTTCGGCAACTGGTTTATCCGTTACCAGGTGGCTCGGTTAAAGAAAAAGCGGCTCTGTCGGGAGTTCGACGGGTTTGAGCAGCACATCATGGAAAAAGTGGCCAAAAACCCTCCGGAAGCGGAGGTGATTTTGGAGGGTCACTACCACCAGGGAACGGCCTTCGAAACCCTAGGAAAACGTTATGTGAACGTGCCTGGCTTTGCTTGTAATCAAAGTTATATTGTTATAGAATCAGGGCAGAATACGGTCCAATTTAGTGCGATGAAATATAAGAGGTAGTGATGAAATCACAAGAAAAAGACATACTGAAAGTCGGCAGCAATGAGATGGAGCTGGTGGACTTCCGGATTTTCAAGCGCCATAAAGACAAGGTCTACGAGGGCATCTACGGTGTCAACGTGGCCAAGGTGCGGGAGATTATCCAGATTCCCAAGCTGACGGAGCTTCCCGGTTCTCCGGAATACATCGAAGGGATCTTCGACCTGCGGGGCGTGGTCATTCCCGTGGTCAACCTGGCCAAGTGGATGAACATCGACGTGCCTGACGAGTACAAGAAAAAAGAGCGGATCATCATTGCCGAGTTTAACGGTATTCTTATTGGCTTTATCGTCAACGAAGCCAAACGTATCCGCCGGATCAACTGGGGTGATATCGAGCCTGCCTCCTTCAACACCGGCCAGGGCGCTCTGGATAAGAGCAAGATTACCGGCGTCACCCGTATCGAAAACGACGACGTCCTGCTGATTCTCGATTTCGAATCCATCGTGCAGGAACTGGGTCTCTACCATCCCGACGTCAATCCGGACATGGAGATCGAGCAGTTCAGCGGAAAAGCTCTGATTCTGGACGACAGCCTCACCGCACGCAAACTGGTCAAAGAGTCCGTCGAGCACATGGGCCTCGAAGTCATCGAAGCGACCGACGGCGAAAGCGGTCTGCGCAAACTGGAAGACCTCTATGACCACCACGGCGCACAACTGGACGACTACCTCAAAATTATCATCAGCGACGTGGAGATGCCAAAAATGGACGGTTTCCACTTTGCGGCCAAGGTCAAGGAAGACCCGCGATTTGCCAAAATCCCGATCGTCTTCAACTCCTCCATCAGCGATCACTTCAGTGATATGCGCGGCAAGAGTGCCGGCGGCGAGGGGTATCTGGTGAAGTTCGACGCCAGCGTCTTCTATCCGGAGATCGCAAAAATTTTGAAAAACCACATCAAAAAGTAGGGAAGTGTTATGGATGAGTTACAGGAGTTAACCCAGGATTTCTTGATTGAAGCCTTCGAGATGATTGAGCAGCTTGACCAGGACTTGGTCGAGCTGGAATCCCGTCCCGACGACCTCGACCTACTTAACGGTATTTTCCGGGTCGCCCACACCATCAAAGGTTCATCATCCTTTTTGAACTTTGATATTCTGACCCGTCTGACCCACCACATGGAAGACGTTCTGAATAAGGCACGACGTGCCGAACTTCAGATTACGGCCGAGGTTATGGACGTCGTATTGGAGTCCATCGACCAAATGAAGGGTCTGCTCAATTCAATCCGCGATAACGGCAGCGATACCGCCGCCGGTATCGACATTGAACCGGTTGTGGCCCGTCTCGATGCCATCTCCAGCGGTGAATCCCCCGTTGCTGCGGCACCGGCCGCTCCGGCTGCACCGGCAGCGGCTCCCGCAGCACCGGCTGCCCCCGCCGCATCCAGTGAACCGGAACCGGATTACAACAGTATGAGTGACGACGAGGTCGAAGCCGAAATCGAACGTCTGCTCAAACAGCGTCAAGACGAAGATGCCAAGCGCCGTGCCGAGAAAAAGAGTGAAGAGGGAAGTGCACCGGCAGCGGCGCCTGTTTCTGCTCCGGAACCTGAAGAAGAAGACGAGCCTGCAGTGGCTGTTGCAACACCGGCCCCTGCGGCTCCCGTTGCACCTAAGCCTGCGGCACCGCGACCAGCTGCCGCAGCCGCCGCTGCCGCCGCACAGCCACAGGAGAAAGAAGCCCATATCTCCACGGTTGAGCAGACCATCCGTGTTGACGTCAACCGCCTCGACCACCTGATGAACCTGATCGGGGAGCTGGTTCTTGGTAAAAACCGACTGCTTAAAATCTACGACGACGTGGAAGAGCGCTACGAAGGCGAACAGTTCCTCGAGGAAC
>QKHD01000238.1 GCA_003250175.1 Helicobacteraceae bacterium | reverse complement strand
GAATATCCCAAAGCTTTATTGAAAAGTCCCTACTCCCTGAAGCCAAAGAGTTGTTATACCCAGGAACAAATGCCAAGGATGAAACTTGTCCCATATGCCCTTTTAATGTTTGAAAAAGCTTCGACTCTGCTACACTCCAAATCTTGATAACAAAAGAGCTTCCTGTAGCTAAAAACTTTCCATCATCGCTAAATGCCATACTGCTAAGATAACCCTGATCCGTGTGTATGGTACGAACCATTTGACCTGTTTTGACATTTAAAAAATATACCGTTCCCTTTTCATCACCAAAAGCGATCTCTTTCCCATCCGGGCTGTACACAAGAGAAAAAATTCTGGCAGCGTGGTTAAATGCCCATATCTCTTGTTTTGTCTCCATGTTCCACAACCTGACACTTTTATCCCCACTTCCGCTCGCTACAAAATCTCCTTTCGGATCAAGTGCAATCGCGTTAATTTGGTTTGTATGGCCCTTAAAAACTCCTCTCTCCTCTCCTGTCGCAATATCCCAGAGCTGAATAATCCCTCTTCCACCCTTTAGCCACCCGGTTGATAAAACATAGCGGCTGTCCGGCGTAAATGCGACCGAATCAACATTTCCGGAATTCGGCCTAATGACTCTAAACTCCTCACCACTCTCAGCCAGCCATATCTTTAGTTCACCGTTCCAGTTTCCGACTGCAACATATTTTCCATCAGGACTATACGCCAAACCATATGTGGGACTGGCCGGTGCAACCCATGTAGACCAAAGTCGGTTTTGATAACCTTCTCCAGCATATAAAAGAAATATGGGGAAAATCAACAAAGAGAAAAAAAATTTCATCAATCTGGCCTTCTGAAGTGTTATTTTTATTGATAAATGTAGTACATTATAGCCTTTAATAATGAGAATCAAAGATATCAGATGGGTTCTAGTATTTATGAAACGATTATTGCTACTTCTCTTCCCTCTTTTACTCTATGCCGTCGATTATAGACTGGGGCATGGATATGAAATTGCCCCGTGGCTCAAGGCGGGCGGCTACATCTCCACCGAATATGCCAAGTTCAACAGCGGCGAAAATGCCTTTGAGGTGGACGACCTGGCCTTTTTGGGGTACGGTGATCTTACGGAGAGCCTCAGCTACCTGATCGAGCTGGAAGCCGTCAAATACTATGTGCGTGATTTTCAAAACGACACCAGCGAATCCAACACCCGCTTTTATGTGGAACGCGCCTACGCCACCTACGCCCACAGCCAGTCGCTCAGCCTCACCGCCGGCAAGTTCATCACCCCCGGCAGCTACGGCAACCAGACCCCCATCAACATCCTGCGTGACACCACCTCCAAACCGATGCTCAGCCAGTTCCTCTTTCCGCGTCTCGTCTCCGGAGCCATGATCGAGGGCTACCTGCCCGGAAGCGAAAGCACGCGCTACGCCCTCTTTGTGCAAAAAAACAGAGACATCGACCACGGCTACAACAACTTCTACACCAAAGACCACGTCGGCGCCCTGATCAAAAAAGAGATGGAGGGCTGGGAGGCGGCCCTGTGGGGCGGGGCCTTCGAAGATGTGGACCTGACCAAAAACCTCTACCTCGGCCTCAGCCTGCAATACAAAGACCCGCTCAACACCCTGCTACTCGAAGGGGCCGCCGCCGAAACCACGCAGGTCAATGAGAGCATGGAGAAGGAGCGGCAGAGTTTTTACGCCCAGTATTGCCGCCAGCTCAATCGACAGCACTATCTGGTCGGGCGCTACGAATACTTTAAAGACGAAACCATTGACCAAGAGGACAATATCTTTATTCTGGGCTACAACTACCGCCCCATTTTCCCCGTCTCCTTCAAAGCCGAATATCAGCACCACGATACCAATACCGATGAGAAGGGGGTCTTGCTCTCCTTCTCCATACTCTTCTGAGGCCCTCCATGGGAAAGCTGATCTGGCTCATGCTCTTCGCCCTCTCCCTTTTCGGGGGTGATTACGTCGTGGTGGCCGGGGCCAAGAGCCCGATTACGGAGCTAAGTGCCAAGGGGATCAAGGACATCTTCCTGAAGAAACGGCGCTTTGCCGGTGATGTGGCGGTGGTGCCCATCAACCTCTCCCCCACCGACCCTATCCGGATCGGCATGGACCGCGACAGCCTGAACGAGCACTGGGTTATCAGCCACTACCAGGGTGTCAAGCCCCCTATTGTGCAACGCAGCGAACGGGGCGTGCAGGCCTTTGTCCAGAACCGTCCGGAGGCCCTGGGCTACCTGCGCAAAGAGCTGGTCGAATCCGGAATGAAGGTACTCCATGAGTTTTAGGTTTAAAACCGTCCTGCTCTTTCTGGCGGCGGGACTGATCCCCTATCTGGGCATGATGCTTTTTGTCCTTTTTAGCAACCAGAGCGAACACATCGAACGGTTTAATCAGGAGAGCCGCCGCCAGCTTGACCAGGCCGCCGCCCAGATCACCCACCGCCTCGACGGTCTGCACAAAGAGCTGCTCTTTCTAACGGGCCTTGACGTGATGGACGATGTCCTTACCGCCGACATCGACCGCCGCATCGCCACCCTGCTGATCGCCAAGAAAAAAGACCTCAATCTCCGCGGTTACATCGATGTGGCCGACAGCCGGGGCAAGGTGATCGCCTCGTCGGATTTTGAACGTGTCGGAAAAACGGCAGAAACTTCCGGCTACCTCTGGAGCCTTCCGGTCAACGCCAGTTTTTCCAAAGAGGAGGTGGGCAGCCTCCTGCTGCGATACGATCCGGAGAACCTGACCGACCTGCTGCACGCCGACAGCCGCCGCCAGCTCTATCTTTTTGATACCGCTGAAAACCTGCCCCGTTTTCAAACCATGACCATTCCCAACGCCCAGACGCTTACCAAACCGCTGGAGAGCTTCTCCGGTTACGATATCAGGCTCGACTACAATCCCGATGCGGCCCTGGAGCTTTTTGTCACCCTCCAGCGCATCCTGATCCTCTCGGCTCTTATCGGCGCGCTGGTCATCACCCTGGCCTCCGCCTATTTCGCTTCCCGCATCGCCAAACCGGTGGCCAACCTCTCCAAAACGGCCCGCGAAGTGACCCAGACCGGGGACTACTCCATGCGAGCCGAGGTCTACGGCAACGACGAGATCGCCACCCTCTCCCGCTCCTTTAACACCATGGTCGAGAGTATGGACGACGCCCTGGAGCGTTTGCGGGAAGAGAGCCGCAACAAGCTCCGCCTGCGGGAGGAAAAGAGCAAGAACGAGATGCTCGAATCCCTCTCCAAACAGCTCTCAAAATACCTCTCCCCCCAGATATACAACCAGATTTTCGAGAAAAAGATGGATGTCACCCTCACCTCCAAACGCAAAAAGATCACGGTCTTTTTTTCCGACCTGGTGGGTTTTACGGAGACCACGGAAAATATGGAGCCCGAAGACCTCTCCCAGGTGCTCAACCACTACCTTAACGAGATGTCCACCATCGCGTTGGAGTTTGGGGGAACGGTGGATAAATTTATCGGCGATGCCATCATGATCTTTTTCGGCGATCCGGAGAGCAAGGGGATCAAGGAAGATGCCCGTCTGTGCGTCGCCATGGCCAGACGCATGGTTGAACGCATGCATGAGCTGGAAAACGAGTGGCAGAGCATGGGGATCACCCGCCCCTTCAAGGTACGCATCGGCATCCACACCGGCTACTCCACCGTGGGCAATTTCGGCAGTGAAAACCGCATGGACTACACCATCATCGGCGGGGCCATCAACCTGGCCAGCCGCCTTGAGTCCATCTCCCAGCCCAATGAGATCACCATCTCCGAGGAGACCTGGCTGCTGGTTCGGGAACACTTTGCCTGTGAACTGCGCGAAGGGGTGACGGTCAAGGGGATTAACAAAAGTCTGAAAGTCTATAAGGTGAAAGGTAATACCGACCAATCCGGAGGGGTGGAAACGGCCTTTGACGGGTTTCATCTGCGTATCCGCCCCGAACAGGCGGACAGAGAGCGGGCCAAGGCGGCCCTGAAAGAGGCGCTAAAAACCCTGGAGGGTTAGAAGCGCTCGAGGAAGTTTTGCACCTGCTTGCGGTCTTCGGGGTTGGTGATGACCTCTTCGATGCTGCTGTCGACGTTGCGGGCACCGGTAAAGATGAGCCAGAGCGCCTTTTGCTTCCGGCCCAGCTCTTTGTAGCGCTCGTACGCTTCAAAGTAACCGGTCTTCATCTGCTGGCGCTGGGAGTTGTTGCTGAGATCAACCTGGGCAGGAATCTGCAGATGGCTGCCGGGGTAGATCAGATCCGGATCGTAAATGGACGGCAGGTTCACGTGGAAGATCAGCGGCCAGTAATCCGGGGTACCGTACTGACGGTCGGAGATATCATAGAGCGTGTCTTTGGGCAGAACGTCATAGCTGATATTCTCCGGAAGTACGGCCGGAGGCGGCGTATCCAAAACCGCTTCGGCGGCTTTTTCCACTTCGCGGGTCTCTTCCTGCATCGCTTCGCTCACCGCAGCCTGCTGCTCCTGCAAAGAAGGGAGCACCTGCTCCTCTTTCACGCTTTTTTCCCCTTCGTCGCTTCCGCCGCTGGCCAGCCAGATACCGCCGCCGATTAGCAGCAGCAAGACCGCCGCCGTGGCGTAGAGCCAGTTTTTACTGCCGCCCTCTTTAATCAGCTTGGGATTGAGGTGGGCATATTTGGCGTTGACCAGATCCGAAAGATACTGGGACGGAGCAAACTGGGCATGGTGATGGGCCGGAACGACCAGCGGTTCACGGGTCTGGGGATTGACGGCGTTGCGCTCCTTGGCAAATACGGGTTTGAAGTTCCCGAAGTTCCGGATCCGGACTGCTTCGCCCCGTTCGTTCTCT
>QKHD01000399.1 GCA_003250175.1 Helicobacteraceae bacterium | reverse complement strand
CTGTCCTTGAAAAGCTTGGCCATGGCGTCGTAAAGGGATTCGGTGGCGTTTTGCACCGCCATGAAATTCATCCCCTCGACATTGAGGTTGTAGTTGTGCAGTTTGACGAAAAGGGCCAGGGAGTCGGCCTGGATCTGCTTGAGTGCCTTGATGATTTTCTTGCGGCTCATCGGTTCCCCTTTTAGCGTGTCTTTTTATCTGCTTCTTCAAGAATTTTGTTAATGATGCCAAAGAGTTCCTGACTGGCCTTTTCCGCATCTTTGAAATTCCGGACGATCTCTTTGCCGTTTTGGATACAGTCGTCCCGTTCGACACACTCGACCGCTTTGCGGATCAGATCATGCACCTTTCGGTGTGGCGCATCAAGAGCCTGGTAGCTTTCCAGATGACCAAAGAGCTTTTTCCCTTCGCCCTGCTCGTACCATTTGCCCAGGTTGCAGTTGTGGTGGTCACCCAACTCACCCATACGTTTGTTTTCAAAAATAGTCATGTAGCCGTTGGTTTTGAAGATCAGGTGATCCAGTTTAACCAGACTCATGAAGAGTTTATGGGAAATACCCTCGTTTTGCCGTTTGATCACCCCGGCGTTGTCAATCAGCGTAGAAAGCGTGGTTTTAAAATCATCCAGTTTTTGGGCCGAATCGCTGGCAAGGTGTTCAGTCCGCTCACTGCTTTCGACCATGTTCATGCTGTTTTGTTTGAGGATATTGATACTGGCCTCGACTTCGCTGGTAGCCCGCTGGGTTTTTTCCGCTAGTTTGCGCACTTCGTCGGCCACTACCGCAAAACCGCGTCCGTGCTCACCCGCACGGGCCGCTTCGATGGCGGCGTTAAGGGCCAGCAGGTTGGTCTGGTCAGAGATATCCTTAATGAGGGAAATTACGCTGTTTATCTCCTCGACACTGTGGTTAAGCTGCTCGGAGGTTGTCTTAGTGTCGTTCACCCGCTCCAGAATCTCCCCGATCGTCGTGATAATATCATCAGTGGAGATATTGACGTCATGGATCACCACTTCGGTTTTTTTGTTGATCTCATTGACTGCATTCAGGCTTTCGATATTGTTTTTCATACCGTTTTGCAGGTCATTGGCATTTTTGACCGTGCCTTCGATCATTCCTTCGGAAAGGTTGATGGTCATCTCGTTTTTCTTGAGGTTGGCTTCGACGGCATCCTTGGCCCGGTGTACTTCGGCAGCATCTTCCTGGGCCCTTTGGGCGATCTCTTCAACTTTCTGGATAAAGGTGTTAAACCCTTTGGCCGCCTTGCCTATTTCATCGTGGGACTTGATCTCGATCCGCTTGCTCAGGTCCGCATCGCCCTGGGCCAACTCAATGGCGGTTGCTTCCAGTTCATTGAGCGGTTTGGTGACACCCTGTTTGACGATAAAGAGCAAGAAAATTAGAATCAGCATGTCCAGCACCGCCATGATAACCACCTGCTGCAGCAGCGCACTTTCGGATTGGTTGATCACATACTCCACATGGGCGATCTCATGGGCGCTCAGGGCGTAGCCCACCGTCTCACCGTGAAAATCTTTAATGGCAACCGGCGCAATCAGGTAGTGCTCCGTTTTAATCAACTCGCCACCGTGAACAAAGTCAACGCCCTTAATATGTTCCAAAAAGGCTTTGTCCACCACATCGTCTTTGACGGCCAGGGTGTGCCCTTTGCCGACTTTAGTGCCTTCTTTAAGGGCGCTTGCTACATCGAGGTACTTGTTGTCCATGACGATAGCCATGTGCATCTTGTCTTTTTTGCTGTCTTTGACGATGGAGTTAAGCCCCTGCATAAATTCAACCGAGCCTAGATACTCGTTGCCGTCCATGATCGGAGCAATCCCGCGCAGTACCATACCGGCACGGCCGAGCTCAATGGCTACGAGCGGTTTTTTAGTCGCCTTGACCTGGTTAACGGTGTGGCGGAAACCGCTTAGATCATCCCCGTATTTTTCCGGTTGCCAGACACGCAAAAAGCTGTGCACGTTACGATCATGAATGTGAATCTTGATGTTTTTAAATTTGGTATTCTCTTTGTAGAGGGTCATCATGCCCTCCAGCCCTTTGAGGGCCAGGGCACGGTCGTTTCGCTTGAGCGCTTCGACAACAAAGTAGTTTTCGGAAAGGGCCAGGGCATTCGTGATGCCGATGTTCATCTTCTCATCGAGGGCTTCGTTGAAGGTACGCTTTAAAAGCTCCGCTTCATCTTTATATACATCGGATTTGATTTCGGAGACCGAGCTGAAAAAGCTGGCGATGATAATGACAAACCCCAGTACGATGGCTGCAATTAACGGGTAGTGGATTTTCTGACTGATGGAAAGATGGCTCATAACGTAAAACTCCCTTGGCCTTTCACAATGCGTGTTGTGTAAATCGTAACATGATTTTTTCTTATTGTACAGAGATGGGAAAAATCAGTTCCCCTTGATACTCCGGACCGCTTCGCTGAGATTGTCCTGACGCATAAAATGCTCACCGATCAAAAAGGCATCCACACCGGCTTTGGAGAGTTCCTGCAGCTGACTGTGTTCATACAGGCCGCTCTCGGCCACGATAATCTTGCCGTTGGGAATCATGGAGAGCAGTTTAAAGCTCAGCTCCATGTCCATCTCAAAGGTATCGAGATTGCGGTGATTGATCCCGATAATATTGGCTCCGGCAAAGATCGCCTTTTTCAGATCTTCCGCATCGTGGATCTCGACCAGGGCTTCCATCCCCAG
>QKHD01000159.1 GCA_003250175.1 Helicobacteraceae bacterium | reverse complement strand
CCGGGTGGGAGTCCGCCATGCTGAAAGTAGGCGACCGCTTTGTCCGCCTGGGCGACGTGGCGCGCGTGGATGTCTTTTACCCGCAGGAAAACACCCTCTCCACCTACAACGGCCAGCCGACCCTGACCCTGAACGTTTCCAAAGACCCCTCCGGAGACGCCATCACCATGGCCAAGGCGCTCAGAGAGATGGTGGCCAAGCGCGCCCCCTTTTACGAAGGGGTGAGTTTTGACTTTTTCTACGACAGTTCGCGCCGGGTAGAGGCGCGGCTCGATACGATCATGTCCAACCTCACCCTGGGGCTGATCCTTGTCTTTGTGACCATGTACTATCTCATCAACTTCCGAACCGCCTTGGTGGTGACCATGGGGGTGCCGCTGGCCTTCGTGATCGGGATTTTGTTTCTCTACTACCAGGGCTCCACCATCAATCTGGTCTCCTTGCTGGGCGCGCTCATCGTCATCGGGATTGTGGTGGACGACGCCATCGTCGTTTCGGAAAATATCCAGCGCCATATCGACGAGGGGCTGGAGAAAAACGAAGCGGTTTTAAAAGGGGTGCGGGAGATGCTGCTGCCCGTCACCCTGGCCACGGTGACGACCATTATCGCCTTTTTGCCCATGCTTTCGCTCAGCTACGAAGTGGGGCGGTTTATCTATCTGGTGCCGGTGGTGGTGATCATGGTGCTCATAGGCTCCCTGCTGGAGAGCTTTCTGTTTTTGCCCCTGCACGCCAAGGAGCTTTTTAAACGAGGCGAAAAAAGCCGCGACTGGAGCCGCCCCAACGCCATCTACAGCACGATGCTGCACGCCCTGATCCGGCATAAAAAGTTCAGCATCGGGATCTTTCTGGTGACCATCCCCATCATCACCTACTTCACCTTCGATGCCATGAAGTTTCAGTTTTTCCCCCGTTATGACGGGGATTTTGTCTACGTCTCCGGAAAGCTCGACGCCAGCACCCCGCTGCATGAGACCGCCAAGACCGCCGCCCAGATCGAGCAGCGCATCATGGCCGAGGCGAAGGCGCTGGGGATTCGTGCCGTGGGGGTCAGCTCCGGAAGCCGCCGCAACCTGCTGGGCGAATCGGAGACGGGGGAAAACCTCTTTTATATCACGTTAGAGCTGGGTGAGCGGGTGGAGGAGAACTGGATCAACCACTACATCAACCCCATTCTCTCCTTCTCCTTCGTCTT
The DNA here is from genome assembly GCA_003250175.1 of Helicobacteraceae bacterium. Classification (GTDB taxonomy): domain Bacteria; phylum Campylobacterota; class Campylobacteria; order Campylobacterales; family SZUA-545; genus SZUA-545. The sequence goes on along the minus strand of QKHD01000159.1, from coordinate 9,123 downwards.
TGACGATCCGCTCAAAACCAGGACATTGCCTAGCATGGTGATCGCCGGAAAGATCAAGAAGATCATTGCGCCCTATAAAAAAGAGTACGGCCTGGAAGAGCTGGGCATCACGTCGGACCGTCCGGGACTGCTCAAAGCGGATATCAAGATCAACCTCGTGGGCGAAAACGACGCCCAGCTGGAAGAGGGGGTGCGCAAGCTCCAGGCCGAGTTGGAGAGTATTCCCGGCACCAAGGACATCGGCAACAACATCAAGTACGGCAAAAAGGAGCTGATTCTTCGCATCAACCCCTACGGTGAGATGCTGGGGCTGACGGAGAGCGGCATCGCCCAGGCGGTGAGCCGCTACTTTCTGGGTAACCGCCAGGCCATGACCTACACCCGGGACGGGGTAGGCGAGATCACCACCTACGCCTCTGGAAAAGACAGCGTCGCGGCACTCAGGGGCTTTTTTATTCCCCTGCCCGACGGCCGAAAGGTTCGGCTCGATGAGGTGGTGACCATCGACGAGGGGGTCGATTACGAAAAGCTGGAGAAGGTCAACGGGGAGATTATCAAAACGGTCTACGCCAACGTCAATCCGGAGCTGGTCACGGCCAACGAGGTACTCAAACGCCTCAAGCCCTTCTTTGCCGCCCTGGAAGACGAAGGGATCGACATCCGCCTCAAGGGCGAGCAGGAGAAAAACGAGCAGTTCCGCACGGAGATGATCAAAATCGTGGCTACGGCACTCTTTGGTATCCTGATTGTGCTACTCTTCATTTTTCCGAAGATCAAGTACGCGCTGATGATCATGTCGGTCATCCCTTTCTCCATTCTGGGCGGGCTGATCGGCCACATGATCATGGGGGTCAATCTGAGCATGCCCTCCATGATCGGCATGCTGGGCCTGGCCGGGGTGGTGATCAACGACGGGATCATCATGCTCGATTTTCTCAAAGGCACCCACGAGGCCAAGGACTTTTTCTACCGGGCGTCGCTGCGTCTGCGCCCCATCGTGATCACCACGGTGACGACTTTTGTGGGGCTGGCAACCTTGATGTTTTATGCCACGGGGCAGGCGGTGATTCTGCAGCCGCTAGCCCTTTCACTGGGTTTCGGACTACTCTGGGGGACGGTGCTCAACCTGCTCTATCTTCCCACCCTTTACGCGGTGATTAACCGTATCGACATTAATCAACAAGGAGAGACCGCACGATGAAAAAGCATATCGGGCAATTACTTTTTCTCGCAACCCTTCCGCTGATAGCGGAAGATCAGGTGGAACTGGACACCCTGACCGTCGGAGGCGGCGGGCGCTATGAGGCGCCGGCCGATACCTTCGAAACACCGGAGTATCTCAATAGCGACAGCTATCTGAACAAGGCTCCGGGCCAGCGTCGGCTAACAACGGAGGAGGCGCTGGCACTGCCGGGCGTACAGGGCGACCCGGTCAAGGCGGTGAGCTACATGGCCGGGGTGAGCAACGGCGGCTCCGGAAGCGAGCTGATGATCCACGCCTCCAAACCCAGGGAGTCCCTGACGACGATCAACCACCTTCCCATCGGCTATCTGTTTCACATGGGCGGGCTGCACTCGGTGATCGCTCCGGAGTCGATCCGGCAGATCGACGCCTACCTGGGCGGCTTTGACGCCACCTATTCGGACACCCTGGGCGGGGTGCTGGATATTACCCCCAAATACCCGGTGGGGGACGGGCGCGGTTTTGTGCACATGGGGGTGTTTGACAGCAGTTTCGGGTACGACACGGGGGTGGGCGAGCGGGGCGCGCTCTTTATCGGCGGACGCCGCAGCTATTTTGACCTCTTCATGGAAAAGAGCGGCGAGCTGACGGAAGACGTCACCTACAGCACCTTCCCCAACTACTATGACGGTACGCTCATCTACACGCACCAGCTGGGGCTGCACGACAGCGTCAGTTTTGAAAACATCACCGCCAGGGACGAGCTGCGGATCAACACCCAGCAAAACGCTGAAAAAGACCCCGCCGCCACGGGCGATGTCTACGCCAAATACGGCTTTACCACGACCGGCCTGCGCTGGCTGCACGACAGCGGCAACTACAAGGCCAACACCCTGATCTACCGCCTCAGCTCCGACCAGGAGACGGAGATTTTTACCGACTACAAGGTCAATATGACCATGACCATGGACGGCCTCTACCACCTCTCCACCTACGACTCCGGAGCCCACAAGATCAATGCGGGCTTTTCGTTGATGCATCTGCTGCTGCCTTTGGATCTGGTGATTCCGGACATCTGCGACGACGCCGTGGAGTGCGGGCCGCTGAGTGTCCGCCCCATGCGTTATGTGGATGAGGAGGTCAAGGCCACATCGGAAAACCTCTTTATCCAGGACCTCTACCGCCTCAACGCCAACTGGCAGGTGCGCTATGGCATCAATGCGGTCAACAGCAACTATCAGGACTTCGGCTCCGCCGTCGACCCCCGTGGGGCGGTGGTCTACTCCTTCTCCGAATCCACCAATCTGGCCGCCTCCGCCGGGGTCTATACGGCCCTGCCCAACGGTGCCTATACCATTCCGGAGATCGGCAGCAACGCCCTGGGGTATGAAAAGGCCCACCACTACACCCTCAGCCTGCACCACGATCTGGAGGAGGGGGAGTGGTTCGTGATCGAACCCTATTATAAAAAGTTCCTCGATTTGGCCGTTCCGGACAGCAACACGACCAACGCCTACTACGCCACGGCAGGGGAGGGCTACGTGCAGGGGGTCGATGTGACCTACAGCAAACGGGCGGGCAACCTCTATCTTTACGGTGCCTACTCCTTTTTGGAGTCCAAGCGCCAGATCAGCACCAAAGATACCCAGCTCTACCCCTTCTACGGCGAAATCCCCCACACCCTGCAGCTTAGCGGAAGCTACCGTTTCGGGGGCGGCTGGACCTTCTCCGGACTCTTTAAATACCAGTCAGGCAAGCTCTATACGCCCGTGGTGGACAACAGCAACACCACCGTCGTCGACGGCCAGACCATCGTCATCCCCACCTACGGCTCGACCCTCTCCGAGCGCATGCCCGATTACTACACCCTCAACCTCAAAATCGCCCGGGAGATTCTCTATCCGGACGATACGAGACTCGAATGGAGCTTTGAGCTGATGAACGCCACCCTGCACAAAAACGTTGTGGGAATCGAATACGAGGACGACTACAGCGATTATGAGTACGTCTATGATCTGCCCTTTTTACCCTGGTTTGATGTGACCTACCGATTCTGATATGGGCAACTTTCTCCTTATTTTCGCATTTCTCACTCTGGGGGCACTGCTGGCGCGCATCACCGCTGTCCCCAAGGAGATGAGCCGACTCCTTAACCGCTTCGTGATCTACGTCTCCCTTCCCGCCGTGGTGCTGCTGCACCTCCCGGGTATCCACCTCGACACCTCCGTTGTCGCCGTGGTGATCGCCCCCTATCTGACGGCGTTGGCATCGGCTCTCGCGGTTTTGCTGCTGGGGCGGTTTTACCGCTGGAGCCGCGAGGTGACGGGGGCGCTGCTGCTGGTGGTGCCCCTGGGGAATACCTCTTTCGTGGGCTACCCCATCATCGACGCCTTTTACGGCAAGGAGGGGCTGGGCTACGCCATCGTCTACGATCAGCTGGGAACCTTTATTCTGCTGGCCTCCTACGGCAGCATCATCGCCGGGCTCTATGGCTCCGGAAGCGCGCACCCGAAGGTGATGCTCAAAAAGGTGCTGCTCTTTCCTCCCTTTATCGCGCTGATTGCGGGGCTACTGCTCATGGGGGTGAGCTTTCCGCCGCCGGTGACCTCCGGATTGGAAGTGCTGGAGCTGACCCTCGTGCCCGTGGCCATGACGGTGGTGGGGTACTCACTGCAGTTTCGTATCGACCGCTCCCACATGCGGGCCTTCTGGTCGGCACTTGGGCTGAAGCTGCTCTTTATGCCGCTGGTGGCCCTGATGCTGGTGCTCGTCATGGGGCCGTTGGATCTGCCCGCCCAGGTTGCGGTGCTGGAGGCGGGGATGGCCTCGATGGTGACCGCGGGTGTGCTGGCCAGCGTCTCCGGACTTGCCCCCCGTCTGGTGGCGTCTCTGGTCGGCTACGGGCTCATCTTCTCCTTTGCCACCCTGGGGGCGTGGTTTGGATTTTTAAAGCTCCTCTCTTGACGGGAGCTTTTTTTTCTGATAATATCACTAATTAGTAATAAATTTCCACGGATAAGGAAACATGATGGACCGACGACTGTTTTTACTCTCGATACCCGCGTTTGCCTATGCCATGAGTAAGGAGAAACCCATGACCAAAGCCCCGGCACTTTTTATCAGCCACGGTTCACCGATGAACATCATCGACGACAATGCCTACACCCGAGACCTCAAAGCCCTGGGTAAAAAACTGGAAAAACCTAGAGCCGTGCTCGTGATTTCCGCTCACTGGATCGGGCGAAGCCCCGCCGTTTCGGTGGTGGAGCATCCGGAGACGATCTATGATTTTTACGGATTCCCCGATGCGCTCTATGACGTAACCTACGACGCCTCCGGAGGGGTGGACGAGGCCAAGGCCGTGGCGGAAAGCTTCGGTTTTGCAACGGAAGCCCGAGGGCTGGATCACGGAAGCTGGTCGGTGCTGCACCACCTCTTTCCGGAGCACGACGTTCCCGTCTTTCAGCTGCGCATCGACATGACCAAGCCCTTCGCCTGGCACTACCAGCTGGGCGCCGAGCTGGCTATTTTGCGAGAACACGGCATTATGGTAATCGGAAGCGGCAACGTTACCCACAACCTCTACGACCGCCAGATGGCGGTGGAAGCCCCGGTTTCCGCCTGGGCCAGAGAGTTCCACGAAGGCTTTTTGGAAGGGGTCACCAAGGATCACGGGATTTTGATCGACGCCCCCACGAGGCTTCCCCGCTTTGCCCACGCCCACCCGACGGTGGAGCACTACATCCCGCTGCTGCCTATTATGGGGAGCCAGGGCGAGGGTGAGCGCGTGCGGCTCTTCCACGAAGGGTACCAGCACGGTACGCTGGATATGAGCAGCCTCATCATTTCGTAATTGCTTTTGTGTTTAAATGGTGCTTTGAAATAAGGAAAGCACCATGCACAAAAAGCTCCTGGAAGCCCTTCGTAAACACCACATCGTCTACCGTCCGGAGCCTTTTGACCAACTGGCCGGACGGATCATCGAACACGCCATGATCATCCGCAAAGAGGGCGCCCTGGCCGTGGAAAAAATGATCGAAGACGATCGCAACTACCTCTACCGAAAACTCATGGGCATGGTTTTAGACAACATGGACGCCCGTGACGTCGCCGAAGCCGCCAATATCTTTATCACCAACGTCTCCGGATACCTCGTAGGCAACCGCCACAGCACCAAGGTTCCCGACGGCGAACTGGAGCTGCTGATCCGCCAGATGCGCATGGTGGCGCAGGGGGTCAAGATGATCCAGGAGAAAAAACCGGTCTACCAGATCGAAGAGGTGCTCTTCTTTTATATTCTGGGCGAACCACGCCCCGCTTCCCGCTTTAAAAAGGGCTCATAAGAGCAGCAAATATTAAGATGCTATAATGGCGCATCTAACTTCCGGAGCAGCACTTTATGGCATCGTGTCCCTGTCAAAGCGGCCGTACGTACAAACAGTGCTGCGGCCCGCTGCATAAAGGCGCCAAAAAAGCGCCCGACCCGCTGACGCTCATTCGTTCGCGCTATTGCGCCTACGCCATGGGCGAGGTGGGTTACATCATCCGCACCACGGAAGCCTCCCGGCGATCAGGCCTTGTCCGGGACGAGCTGGCCGCCTGGTGCGGTGCGACCCAGTGGCAGGGACTGCGGATCATCGAATCGGGTCTGGATGCGGAGCGTCCGGACCACGGGTTTGTCCGCTTTGAGGCGGACTACCTCTATGAGGGTACGGTGCAGGTACACCGGGAGTTTTCCCGTTTTGAAAAAATTGATTACGCCTGGTATTACACCGACGGCGACGTGGAGACGGACAATGCGTGAAATCAACAGCCTTCGAGAACTGCCCCTGGGCGAATGGGTCGAATTGCCCGTCGCCAAGCTGGTGGAGTTTGGCGCCTATCTTTTGTGTCAGGAGACGGAGATTCTCCTCCCTAAAAAATACCTTCCGGAGGGCATCAGGGAGAACGACACCGTCGGGGTCTTTCTCTACACCGATTCGGAAGACCGCTCCATCGCGACCACCCTTCGCCCCGCCGCGCTGCTGGGTGAGTGTGCCCCCATGCGGGTGGTGGACACCGCCCCCTTTGGCGCCTTTGTGGACATCGGTCTGGAAAAGGACCTGCTGATCCCTAAAAAGGAGATTCCCGGTCGTGTGGACGTGGGAGAGACGCGGATCGTGCGCCTGCTTAAAGACAAACAGACGGGCCGCCTTTACGGCAGCATGAAGATCGAAAGCTCCCTCAAGCCCGCACCGTTTTATCTGAAAAAGGGCAAACCGGTGCGGGTCATGGGGTACGCCGCCAGCCCGCTTGGCATCTCCGTGGTGGTGGATGATACCTACCGCGGCATGGTGTTCCACAGCGATATTTTTAACGCCTTTTCCGTCGGCAGCGAGGCGACGGGCTACATCAAGCAGGTACGCAAAGACGGTAAGATCGACATCGCCCTGCGTCCTCTGGGCGAGGGCAAGGCGGCGGTTGAAGGGGACGATCTACTGGCTGCGTTGCAAGAATCCGGAGGCTTTCTGCCCTTTCACTACGACAGCGATCCGGAGGCGATCAAGTCGGTGCTGGGGATGAGCAAAAAGGGGTTCAAACGGGCGGTCACCGCCCTGTTGGCGGAGGATAAAATCACCCTTGATCCCCAAGAAGGGATCCGTCTTAAATGAGGGCGCTACTCTTTCTCTGCCTCATCAGCTTCGCCTACGCGACGATTCACAACGACCCCATGCCGCGCCCTTCCATGGAGCGCTTTAAGCAGGAGTCCAACGAAAAGGTCAAGCGCCACAGCAACTATCTGCACAGCTACGACACCGACCGGAAAATCGTCTACCTCACCTTTGACGACGGTCCGGACAAAGAGGTAACACCGGGGTTCTTGACCCTGTTAAAACAAGAAGGTGTCTTGGCCAACTTCTTCTTTCTGGGCGAAAATATCGTCCGCTATCCGGAGGTGGTGCGCCACGTACACGCCTCCGGACACCGGGTGCTCAGCCACGCCTACCACCATCAGCTACTCACCAAGCTGGATACCAAGACAATGATGAAAGAGCAGATCGTCCGCACCCAGAAGATCATCGAAGCCCAGACGGGCGGGGTGAGCTACCCCATGATGCGCCCGCCCTACGGCGCGATGACCGACGAGCAGATTACGGCCATGAAAAAGGCGGGGTTTGAGGTGGTGATCTGGTCGATCGACACCTTTGACTGGATGAGCCAGCAGACCCCGCTGGGCATCGCCGATGAGGTGAAGAAGTACCTTCACCCCGGCGCCATTATTCTCATGCACTCCGGAGCCAGCAACAAAAAGAGCCTCAAGGGGCTGAGCTACGTGATCCGCACCATCCGCGACGCGGGCTATGACTTTGGCCTTTTAGGCGACGTGCCGCCCGCCCGCCAGGAGCAGCAGGGCGAAACTGAGTAAGACCCCAGCCCCCGCCAGACGAATCCACCGCCCCAGCCGGGGCTTTGCCAGCAAATGGCGCTTTACCCATTCACTCCCCCATGCAATCCCGAAAAAAACCGGCATCGACGCCACAATAAAAAGCCCGCCAAAAAGCAGGGTTGCCTGCGAGGGCGACGGCGTATTATGGGGAATAAACTGGGGTAAAAAGGCGAGAAAAAAGAGCAGCACTTTGGGGTTGGAGAGGTTCATGACCACCCCCTTGCCGTAAAGCGTGATAAGGGAGTGCGGGGAGTGATCCGCCTCCGGAGCGATGGGGGCGTTGCGCTCACGGTAAAAGCCGTAGGCCAGATAGAGCAGGTAGAGCGCCCCGGCAACCTGCAAGAAAAAGAGCCGCTCCGGATAGCCGGTAATCAGCTCCTGCACCCCAAAGGCGATGAGGGCGGTATGCCCCATGACACCGGTAAAGAGCCCCAGGGAGAAGAGCGCCGCCGCTTTGGCACCCCGGGTCATACCCAAAAAGAGGGTGTAGAGGTTGTCAGGCCCCGGTGCCAGGGCGAGCAAAAAGGCGCTGGTCAGAAAAAAAGAGAGGGTGGAGAGATCCGTCATCAGCGGATGGGTACGGTGATTTCGATGGCCGCCTTGGGGGCGACCCAGGTGCTTTTGAGGATGTCATCCGTCTCCATTCCGAACTCCATGGTCGGCGTGATGGATTCGCTGGGGATGGTAAAGCTGTAGGTCAGGCCCGTGCGGCCCACCTTGAATCCGGAGAGCAGATCGACGGCGCTTTTCTCCTCCGGAAGCTGGGCCGTCGGGCGGAAAACCGCGGCAATACTGTGGGCGTGCGCCGGGGCAAAAATATCCACCGCATGGGCCGAGTGCGAAAAATTCAAAAAGCTCCGGATGTCCGCAGGCGGGTAGCGGTAGTTGATAAAACCGATGATGAAGTCGGTGATCTCCTGCTGGAAGTGGGCCGAGCGGTTATAGGGGAGAAAGTAGGGCGGGTTGAGGGTGCGTTTGACCTCGACCAGGTGGTTTTGCTGCTTGATCACCAGCATGGCGAAGATCAGGATGGCAAAGAGCAGCAAGGACCCCACATAGAGTTGTTTCATGGCTAGAAGCTGTAACGGATTCCGAAGAAGATGTCGTTTTCCATCTCGTAGCTGCCGCCGGATTCGGGTTTGAGGTTGATCTTGCTGCCGCCCACAAAGAGGCGCAAGGTCTCCCAGCCCGTATCGGTGTGCAGCTCCATCCGGACACCGGTGTAGCCGGTAAAGTCATCGGAGATCATGAGAAAATCCGGAGCGACAAAGTAGTCGAACCGCACAAAGGTTTTGTGCTCGATGGGGAAGTGGAAAAAGGCGCTGAGGCGAATCGGCAGGGCGGTGAGATCGTAGCTCTGGCTGCCCGCTTCGATATCGGTGCGCAGCAGCCGCATACCGGCCCCGAAGGTCCAGTGGCGAAAGAGCCGCTTGTCCAGCGCGACCGCCTCCAGATAGGGGTAGTTCTGGGTGGTGTGAAACTCGTCTTCCATGGTGACGTAGCCGACGGTGTA
>QKHD01000326.1 GCA_003250175.1 Helicobacteraceae bacterium | reverse complement strand
ACCACCCTCTTTGCCCGCTGGAACGACACAAAAGCACCCATGCAGCTGAGTGTGGAGATGACCGTCGACCTCAAAGACTGGGAGGTCACCGCCCGCGGCCTGCTAGATACCTACACCCCTCCGGAGCCGATAAACTATCCGGAAGAGGCGGCCCGTTTTCTAAACCCCACCGCCCATATCCCCACGGACGGAATCGTCAAAAAAACCGCCGATGCCATCGTGGGCAAAACGACCAACCCGCTGGAAAAGGCACGCCTGATTTACGAATGGACCACGGCCAACATGTTCCGGGACAACGCCGTCATCGGGTGTGGGGTCGGCGATGCGGCCAAAAGCCTGGAGAGCGGCTACCTGGGGGGCAAATGCACCGACATCAGCTCCGTTTTTGTCGCCCTGCTGCGTGCCGTGGGGATTCCGGCCAGGGAGATGTTCGGCATCCGCGTGGGGCGCGCACCCAAGATGGGGCGCTACTCCGCCTCCGCCTTTGGCAAGGCCGACGCCAAGGGCTTTGCGGATATCACGGGCGGGCAGCACTGCCGAGCGCAGTTTTATCTAGCCGGGTTCGGCTGGGTGCCGTGCGACCCGGCGGACGTGACCAAGATGCGTCTTACCGAAGGGCTCAAACACGCCGACGCCCCGGTGCAGGCCGTCAACCGCTACCTCTTTGGCAACTGGGAGATGAACTGGCTCGGCTTTAACTACGGACGGGATTTTCACCTCGCTCCGGAGGCAGAACAAACCCCCATCAACAACTTCGCCTACCCCTACGCCGAAATCGGCGGCGACCCGCTCAACTACTACGACGCGGGCAGTTTCTCCTACCGCTACACCTCCCAGGAAAGCTAAACCGTGGCAACGGATAACCGGGGGCTCGTAGGTGCCATTATCGGCGGTACGGCGGCGGCCTTTCTCTCCAGCCTCTGCTGCGTGGGGCCGCTTTTGTACCTGGTTTTCGGCATCTCCGCCGCCGGACTTTCCGGCCTGGGGGCACTGACCTGGCTACAGTGGCCCATGATCGTTTTATCCCTTGGCCTCATGGCCTATGGCCTATGGCGGCTCTTTCTCTCTTCGAAGCCGCTTTGCACCGGGGGGCTTTCGCTCCGGAGCCTAAAAGTCCTCTATCTCGTGCTCGCACCCCTCGCCCTGTTACTGCTCTTTTACCCCTTTATCCTGCCGATTTTTCTGGAGAGTGCATGAAAAAAATCATCTGGATAATGGCGCTCTTGGGGGTGTTGGCCGCGGACGAACGGGTGGTCATTGGCATCGATGCCATGCACTGCCCGCTCTGTGTCTTTACCATCAATCAGGCTCTGCGTTCGACGGAAGGGGTGAAGGAGGCGAAGGCCTCCTTAAAGACCAAAAGCGCGACGGTGGTCGTTCCGAACGACTTTGACCTGCAGCTGCTTTTGGATGCCGTGGCCGAAACGGGCTACACGGGGGTCATCACCTCGAAAGAAGCGCTTAAAAACGACTAGCCGTTGAGCCGGATAATCTGGCGATAGCGGAAGAGCAGTTTTTCCAGCGCTTCGTAAAAGCCGGCCTCTTTTTGGGCGGGTGCCCAGGAGAGGCTGATCGCCTCCCTGGCCTCGTCTTCGCTGAATCCGTATCGCTGCAATACGAAAGAAGGCTGCCCCAGATCGAGGCTGCACCCTTCCCCGTTGCTGATCATCACCCCTTCGATCTTCATGGCGTTGACCAGCTGGCGCGCCTTGATTCCGGGCAGGCGGATGAGCAGGCTATTCTCCAGCGTAGGGGTTTCCTCCGGCAAAAAGGGGGCGATCCCTTCTTGACGGAAAAAACGCAGCACGTCGCTTCGTAAAATATGTGGCGTGGCCGTTTCATAATTTTGAATCACCTTGCCGCCCAGGGCCATCAGCGGTGCGGTGTCGTTAAGAAAAAAGGTGTCGTTTTCAACGGTTTCGGCTACCAATGTATAACCGGATTCCAGCAGCGTTAAGGCGTTGGCTTCGTTAAACTGCCCGTGGGAAAAGAGGGCAAGATCGCTGCGCCCCTTGGCTTCGGCGGCTTGCATCCGGAGGGGATAACTGGCCCGCTGGCATAGAGCCACGGGCCCGTTGATCTGCGAAAGTTCAGCGGTGAAATCGCCGCTGTTTTGGTGCAGCCAGTCCAGTCGGAGGCTCACGAAACGATCCTTCCGGCATGGCTGTAGAGATTCATCTTGCCGTTTCGGGCAAATCCCGCGAGGGTGATGCCGTACTCCTGGGCGGATTTGATTCCCATGAGCGTGACGGATGCCTTGGAAACCACAATGGGAATCCGGTGCATGACGCATTTGACGACCATCTCCATGGAGAGACGCCCGCTGGCAAAGAGAACCGATCGGCTCACATCCAGGTTATTGAGTCTGGCGCGTCCCACGGCCTTGTCGATGGCATTGTGGCGACCGATATCTTCGCTTTCGATCGTCGTGCCGTCTTCAAGCAGCAGCAGGGCTTTGTGCACGCAGCCGGTCTGGGAAAAGAGCTCGCTTTCGCGGCTGAATTTTTCCACCTCGTCCAAAATCCGTGCGGCCGATACCCGGTACGGCGTGTCCACAAACCCGCAGGCGAGTTTGCCTTCCACGTTGCCCGTGACGCCGACGCAGCATCCGGAGGTGAGGGTTTTTTCCTTGAAGAGATTCTGGCGGCTTGCTTCGTCGACTTCCGCGTGGATGTCAACGCGCAATCCGTCGTCGCTGACCGTAAGATTTTTAATCTGGTCGACGCTTCGAATCACCCCTTCGGACATTAGAAATCCGACAATATGGGCATCCTGGTCATTGGGAACGCACATCACGGAGAGAAGCTTTTCGCCGTTGAGATAAAACTCCACGCGCTCCTCGGCGATGACGCCGTCTTCGAGTTCCAGGCTGCCATGGTCGGTAAAGCGCTCGATGAGCACCTGTTTGACATAGCGTTTCGCATCATCCTTTACCTGCACAAAGGGGACGCCACCCGCGGAGGTGGCGCCAAAGGGCGAAAAGGAGGAGAAGAGCTGCTTACGCACGCCCTGCCCCTTTCAAATCCTCCAGCACCTCGGGGTCGAGCTGCTCAAGGTGTTCTCGTGGGAACTTGCCGCATACCAGGTATTTGAGGTTGCCTTTGACAGCCACCGTCACCGAGTAGACAAAATCCAGCAAAAAGAACATGATCAAAACGCTGGCACCGAAGTGCAGGTACAGCAGTGCGCGCTTGAACTGGATAAACTGCGCATGGGTAAAGGCATCCGGATGGAGATACCAGAGCAGGATGCCGCTAAGCAGCAGCCCCGCGCCCATGGCGACAAAGAAAAACCAGACCACCCGTTTCATGGGCTTGTAATGGCCCGGCAAAAAGAAACGGAACGAACTGTTTTTTCGTAAAATCGGCGAATCCTTGAAGGTCATCACCGACACCAGCAGCCAGATCGGCAGCCAGATTACCCCGGTCATCTCATGGGTACCGCGCAGCAGGTAAGGCAGCATGCCCCCTTCGCTCCGGAGACTCCAGGTGATGTTAAATCCGGTCAGCACCAGCGTGATAATAATAAAGACGTTCAGCCAGATTACCGCCCGTTGAAAGGGGGTAAAGACCGTCACCAGATCATCGGGTCTGGTGACGGTGGCCTGTTTGCGTCCGTAGAGCACATACATCACCGCGAAGATGACGATTTCGCCCACGAAGACCCACCAGATAAAGAGCTGTCGCTCGTTACTCGCCCGGATAATCTCCGGAGCGATGGTTTTATAGGCCGGACCGAACGCCTCGTTGACCATCATCTGGTAGCTGGAGTCCGGAGGGGTTAAAACCCCCTGGACACTGCCACCGGTCAGGACATGGATGGTGTACCCGATCAGGTACCCCCAGTCCATAATCATCAGCACCCCCACGAAGAGGACGCCAACCAGCCCCAGCCCCAGCGCCGTATAGATATACGCCCGGTTTCGCTGGAAAAAGGTCTGGCTCATTGCGGGATTACTTGCCATAAGCTTTATCCCAGCCGTACGGTGCCTTCGGGGTTCCCTTGCCTTTGGATGCGACACGGGTCAGGAAGATGCTGGAGACCTCATCGCTGTCACCGGCCAACAGCGCCTTGGTTGAACACATGGCCGCACACATCGGGACCTTGCCCTCTGCGATACGGTTCTGGCCGTAAGCGTGGAATTCTGCTTCGGAGTGTGTCTCCTCGGGTCCGCCGGCGCAGAAGGTACATTTGTCCATCTTGCCCTTGGTGCCGAAGGCTCCGTTTTGCGGGAACTGCGGTGCGCCGAAGGGGCAGGCGTAGAGGCAGTAGCCGCAGCCGATGCATTTTTCCTTGTCATGCAGAACGATACCGTCCGCACGGATGTAGAAACAATCCGTGGGGCAGACCTGCTGGCAGGGTGCATCCGCGCAGTGCATACACGCAACCGAAAGGGAGACCTCGCGGCCTTCGATCCCTTCGTTGATGGTCACGACCCGGCGGCGGTTGACGCCGACGGGAACTTCGTGGGCCTCTTTACAAGCTACCACACAACCGCCGCAATCGATGCAGCGGCCTTCATCACAATAAAATTTTACTCGTCCCATGACTCACCCCCTCACGCTTTCTCAATCCGAACCAGGGAGCATTTGGTTTCGGGGCAGGATGTCTGCTGATCGTAACCATAGCTGGTGACCTGGTTGGAGTTTTCACCATAACTGTGGGGTGCGGTGCCTTCCGGATATCGATCACCCAGATGTTCACCTTGCCACATGCCCGAGAAGTTCTGGGGCAGGAAGACCTGGTCGGGAAGAACGGAGTAGCCGTACTTGGCTTTGATCTTGATCTTACCGCCGGCCGTACCGTGTACCCACATCATCTCGCCGTCTCTGATACCCAGCTTCGCACCCAGTTCGGGGTGGATTTCGCCGTACATCTCGCCCGCAAGTTCGGAGAGATATTTGGAGGCTCGGGTTTCCGTACCGGTTCCCATATGTTCAACCAGACGTCCGGAGACGATGTTGACCGGGAAGTCCTTGGCCCAATCTTGCGCCGTCTGTTCGGAAAGGTACCGAACCGCCGTACGGAAGTGGTTGGGGTTGTCGGCGCTGGCCGGATACTTCTTGATCAGATCCGTACGGATACTGTGAAGCGGTTCGCGGTGTTTTGGCACCGGGTCGATAAAGTTCCAGACGATGGTTCGGGCACGGGCGTTACCGTACGGAACCAGACCGGCAGCGATCGCTTTTTTGTTCAGGATGCCGCTGTTGTCGTTTTTCCAGTTCTTGCCTTTGACCAGTTCGCGTTCTTTATCGGTCAGCTTGATACCCAGGCTTTCGATGTTGTCGCCCGTGATCTCCGGATAACCGCCCTTGACTGAGGAGCCCTTGGGCGCACTGCCCGCTCCAGCCAGAAGGCTGCTTCCGTTGTGTTCCAGACCGAAACGATTTCTAAAGCCCATACCGCCCTGACTGACAGGTTTGTTGATGTTGTACAGTACGGGGCTTCCGCTGTGGTCTTCCGTCCAGCATGGCCATGGCAGACCATAATACTGGTTTTTCATCGGGCCATAGCCCGCCAGGGAGACCGTGTCGAACATGTGCCAGTTTTCCGTCTGCGCTTTGATACGCTCCGGAAGCCAGCCCTGCAGACCGATGGTTTTGAGTGTACGTGCAATTTCTCGGGTCGCGTCTTCAGGCCACTGGAAGTTGCCTTTGCCGTCGCCCAGGGCACGGGTGTACTGCTCGTAGAAGCCCATTCGCTTGGCGAAGTCGAAGAGGATCTCATGATCCGGACGTGCTTCGTAAAGCGGGTCGACGACCTTAAAGCGCCATTGAGCCGAACGGCCGGTATTTACCGTGGTTCCGGAGGTCTCGATCTGGCTTGCCGCAGGCAGCAGGAACAGGTTGTCATTGCGGGTGGTGATGACTGCCGCATCGTTGACGTATGGGTCGATAAAGACCACCATGTCCAACTTGTCCAGCGCCTCCTTGACCTTGTGGGTCATGGTGATGGTGGAGATACCGTTACCGATACAGACCAGCGCTTTAAGCGGGGTACCGGCGTTGTTTTTCGCGTTGGCTTCGTCCAGAACACCGTGGAGCCACAGCGAGAGACTGAAGCCTTTGGCCTCCATCATCTCCTTGGATTTAAACCGGCTTTTCACCCAGTCGTAATCCAGTTTCCATCGTTCGGAGAAGTACTTCCAGGAGCCTTCCGCCAAACCGTAATATCCGGGCAGGGTATCGGCCAGACATCCCATATCGGTACCGCCTTGAACGTTGTCGTGACCGCGCAGAATGTTGGTTCCGCCGCCCTCAACGCCCATATTGCCCAGCAGCAGCTGGATAATCGGTCCCATACGGGTATTGGATGACCCGATGGTATGCTGGGTCCATCCCTGGTTCCAGATCAAGCACCCCGGCTTGGCTTTGGCATAGGCCGCTGTCGCCTGGATTAGAATCTCTTTAGGACAACCGGTGATGTCTTCGACCACTTCCGGCGTGTACTGTTCGCACTCTTTGAAAATCTCTTCGATACCGTAAACACGGTCGTTGAGGAATTTCTTGTCGTACCATTTGTTATCGCGGATCAGACGGATCATCCCGTACATAAAGGCGATGTCGGTACCGGTTCGGATGCGGCAGTAGATGTCGCTCTTGGCCGCGGTTCTCGAATAGCGCGGATCGATCACGATAATGGTTGCGTTCTTCTTCTCTTTAGCAGCCAGAATGTGCTGCATGGCAATCGGGTGATTCGCTGCCGGATTGGCACCGAAGATAATGATTGCCTCGGAGTTTTGCATATCTCCCAGGTGGTTGGTCATCGCACCATAACCCCATGTGTTCGCCACACCGGCGACTGTTGGGCTGTGTCAGATGCGTGCTTGGTGGTCGATATTGTTGGTACCGAACATGGCCGCAAATTTGCGGATGTAATACGCCTGCTCGTTGGAGACCTTGGCAGATCCCAAGAACATGACGGAGTCCGGACCATACGTATCGCGAAGCTCGGTCAGCTTGGAGCTGATTTTGCCCATGGCGTCATCCCAGCTCGTTCGCTTCCACTTACCGCCGACCTTTTCGGTGGGGTATCGCAGACGGTTGGTTGCGCGGTATTTGTCGATCATGTCCGCACCTTTACAGCAGTGTCCTCCACGGCTGATGGGGTGGTCTTGAGCGACTTCCTGGCGCAGCCAGACTCCGTCTTTTACTTCGGCGACTACGCCGCATCCGACTGAACAGTGCGTACAGACGGTTTTGATCTTTTTGCTTCCCGCGAAGGCTTCTTTCAGTTCCGCTTCACTGGCCGGACGGATTGCTTCACCTGAAGCAAGCGCGCCCGTCGCGCCGAATACGCCGGCGACGGCACCCAGTTTGAGGAACGAACGGCGACCTAGGCGACCGGTTGTTGAGGCAGTCATCGTTTTCTCCTTTTTTTCTTAAAAGCGCTTAGAGCGCAGACTTGTAGAACAATTCCCATTCGGGTGTTTTACGGTAGAGAACTTCAGTCTTGCGACTGCGGCCCACGACCACACCGTTGCCCTGAACATTCTCGCCGCGTGCTTGTGCGGGGGAAGTCAGAACAACCAGACCCGAGGTGCCCGCGACAACGGCACCGGCGAGTCCGGCGCGCTTGATAAAGTCGCGACGATCCATCTGTTTTTCCGACATGGTAACTCCTTTCATTAGATTTGATGCGGCGGCAGTCGGTTGAAAGCCGGTGCCGATCCTTAACCCAGACGGGTAGAGGCGTGAACCTCGCCTTTGGCGGTATTGGTAAGTGCCAGGGAGCCGTAAAAGTGCTCTTCAAAGGCCATGAAGCGGTCCAGCATCACCGCAGCCAGACGGTAAAGCGAGGCCCGGCCGTTGGTCATGATCGCCCCCACAAAGGCGGGTGAAAAGGGTTTGAGCACGTTGCGGTAGAGATCTCCGGAGGCGATAAAAGCCCCCATCTCTTCCGTCAGACTGGCTTCTCTGGTGAGATTGGCCATCAGGGTCAGGACAAACCCGAAGTTGTCCTCGTTGTCACTGAAGTTGCCCACTTCTCGGCGAAGGCCCGTAAGGTTGAGCACCTCTTTGACACGCAGCAGCGGTTCACCCGCTTCACGCTCGTCCTGATAGACGGAGGCCGTCATGGCCACCCCGTTTCCGAAGGGGAGCAAAAAGAGGTCGCTGAACTCTTCATCCAGTTCCTCGAAGCCTCCGGATTGCTGCAGACGGGTGCGCAATTCTTTGGCGGCGTCGCAGGCGGCATCGTCGTACCCGCTCTCTTCCAGCGCTTGAAGGAAATTCAGCAGATCCTCCGGTTTTTTGGATGCGGCCTGATAGACGAAAAGCAGGCTCAGGGTGCCGTAGACGACGGCGCGGGCTTGGTTGAGTTCTTGTTGCATGTCAGATTTCCTTCCCTTGGGATTTGGTTCCGGCGACGTACTGGCTGAGCATCACCTTGGGTTTGCAGTCGGCACAGCAGCGAAGCGTTCGTGCCTTGATGGGGTCGGTCACAAAAAGCGGTTCGAGCATGGCAACGATCTTCATCACCGACTTGTTGGTGGCAAAGGGCTTGCCGCACTCTACGCAGCAGAAAGGTTCGTCCTTGGCCAGGGTCACATCCCCAAACCAGGAGGCACTCAGCTCTATGCCGCTGTTTTCCAGGGTGATGACCTTCTCCGGACAGACCACGGCACACTCGCCGCACTGGGTACACTGGGAGAATTCACCCACCAGCGCCCCGTCCGCTTCCACGGCGCGAAGGGCACCGCTGGTGCATCCGGTGACGCAGCTCAGGCAGAGGGTACAGCCCGCCTCGTCCACGTGAATGCGTCCGTAACGCAGGTGCTCCGTGGAGGCGACGGCACCGAAACTGCCTGCCCCCACGGCTGTCTCAAGCCGGTCGGTAAACTGGCGGCGCTTGGAGCGCTGGGCGTTGCGGGTACTGTGGCGGCTGCCGGCAACGGGTGCCGCTTCGGCCAGGGCGGCTTCCAGCTCCTGGGGGTTACGGGCGATAAAAACCGCCGGTTTGTTGTAGAGCTTTTCCCAGATGCTGTTTAGCAGCGCGGCGGCCTCTTCGGTTCCGGTGCTGAGCTTGGGCGCGTAGACAACCGCCTGGGAACCGCTCTCTTGCAGCAGGGCGATCAGGTTGTTTTCACCCAAAAAGCCGGTCTTTTCCACCACCAGAGGAGCAACCCCTGCGGGCAGGGAGACGTCGGCTTCCTCCAAAAAGGCGGCGCCGATCACCAGCGGAACCAGCCCTTCATAAAGGGGAAGAATCTCCTCAAAGACCGCCGCGGGCATCTTGGCGGACTCCAGCGCACCCGTAGGGCAGACGCTCACGCATGAGCCGCAGGCGATGCAGTCGATATCGCTAAAGACCAGACGGTTGGCGGAGTCGCTTTTGATGACCGCTGCCGTGGGGCAGACGGTGGTACAGGCGGCACAGGTCTCGCCCATGTGGTCATGAAACTGGCACATCTCACTGGTATACTCCACGCCGGGCTGGTAGGCCACGGTGCCGATGTTGGCGTTGAGACTTTCGATGAGTGCCGTGGCATCGGTGCTTTTATGAACAAAAACACCCCGCTGTTTTTCCAGCATGGCGTTGTTGCCGGTCAGCACGATCTGGTCGCACTCGGCAAAGGTGTCGCCCACGGTAATGCGAAACGCCCCCAGGCTGTCCGTAATTTTGACCGCGTCAGATTGTGGGCCGACCACGACGGAGAATACCTCCCGGAGTGATTCCCCCAGGGGGCCGGTCAGTTCCGCTTCGCCTAAAAGAGCGACACGGCTGCCCACTTCGCGGATACGGTTTTCATCCAAAATGCGGTCGTAGCGGATGGCGCGGGCTTCGTAGATGCTGCCCAGGATTTTGGCCTGGGTTGCCGGATTGGAACGGGTATGGGAGAGAAACCAGTCCGCCTCCGGAGCATAGACTTCGGCCTTGTCCGGACGGTTGGCGACCAGGTATCGGTGGGAGGGTTGCTCTGCGGTGTCAAAATTGCGGCCCAGCTGTTCGCCGAGGGCCTCCGGAGCGTCAAATAGGATAAATTCTGCCATGGTCTCCCCTTGAATACGTGATTTTTTCGTAGTGGTAAAAAATATTTTACCAAAAAGTTTAGGGGGAGTTTGCTTAATTAGAGATTAAAAAAACTAATATTTCATGTCAAAACGGCGACTTGCGAGAGGGAAAAAGAGGGGGGATTCAGCCGAGCAGAACCCGGCGGTTTTCCTCCCGTTTGATATCATCGAACTTGTCCAGGTACTCGAGGTAGGCCAGGGCATACTTGCGGCTGAAACCCAGCGTGGTTTTGACGTTTTGCACGTCGGCGTAGCCTTCGCGTTTAATGAGACCCCGCAGCTGCTCCATGGCGCGCTGGAGATTGGTGGCACCGACAAAAAGGTTGTGT
>QKHD01000014.1 GCA_003250175.1 Helicobacteraceae bacterium | reverse complement strand
GAGGTAGAACCATAGCTGCTGCTTCCGTAGCTGCTGCCGCTGGTTCCGGTGACACCACTGTTGACGCTGGAGCCACTGATGATAACATCGATGTTGCTGTTGCCGGTACGAGCACTGTCGATGTAGTCGACGTTGAAGGTGCGGGTCATGACATGGGCGATGGTAAGAATCTCATCGTCCAGGGTGTAGTGAAAATTGTTTTTCCCCACTAAAAGATCGAGTACCTTTTCGATGCTCTGGCTGTTGATGTAGACGGGGTTGAGGCGTCGCAGTTTGACCATGGCATGGGTCTTCTCATCCGAATAGACGACGCTGTAGCGGCACTCCTTGGCCAGGGTGTCCACCGCCTGCATCAGGGTCG
This sequence comes from Helicobacteraceae bacterium, assembly GCA_003250175.1. Lineage (GTDB taxonomy): Bacteria > Campylobacterota > Campylobacteria > Campylobacterales > SZUA-545 > SZUA-545. Next base: position 4,549 of record QKHD01000014.1, on the reverse strand, counting down.
CTCCGGAGCCCAGCTGCAAAGAGAGGCGCTCATTGGCGCAGTTGGCCCCGTGCAGGGCGGAGAGAGTGAGGGTCAGGAAAGCGAAAAAGGTTAGGAGTCTGGTGGTCATGGTCTGTCTCTTCTTAGTAGGATGGATTGGGTATCGGGAGCGAGCAGTTTGCTAAAGGTCTGGCCATTTTTGGAGAGGGTGATCCCCTTTTCCGTGACGCTCTCCAGTCGGTAGCCCGCCACGTAGTGGCCCACTTCATAGAGCTCGCCGTTGATGAGGGCCTTTTTATTCAAAACCCCCTGGAGGGTCACATCAATGCTTTTACTGTCGCGTTGGGTGCGCTTGGATAATGGGCGCATGCCGGTGTAGGGGTTGGCAATCGCCGCATCAAAGGCGATGGAGGGGTTGGCCCGGATGGCTGCGATATAGGCATCAACCCGCTCTTTGGTCGCCTGATCGAGGGCAAACAAAGAAGGAGCCAGGAGCATCAGGGCAATCAGGATTCTCATGGTCGCACCCCCCAGAGCGTGATATTGAAATTGGCCTTGAGGGTGCTGCCCCCGGTGATCTCCAGATAGTCGATCTGGGAGAGGGTGGGGTCGCTTTCGATATCGGTGATAAACCGGCTGATCCGTTCGTAGCTGCCGCTGGTGTTCAGATCGACCCGGAGCACCTCGCTGAAGCTGGAGGCATTGGCCTCATCGGAGACTCGGGCATTGTCCAGGTGGTGCAGGCTGATCTTGTTTTTGGTGGCGTAGCCGGTCAGGGTGTGCAGGTATTGGGACCATCCGGAGGCGTTAAAGATCAAAAAGTCCAGCCCCTGGAGCTTGGCGTCGAGGTAGCGGTTGGTATCCTTGGTGTCGGCCACCATCTCTTTAAGGGAGAGATTGGCACCTTCCAGACCCTGAATATAGTTACGGCCACCGTCGGTGTGGGCGGAGATCCGTCCGCGGTATTCGGCGATGTCGTTGTTGATCTGGGTTAGTTTGCGTTCGATTTTCAGGTGCTCTTTCTGGGCAAAGGGAACGAGATAGTTCAGGGCCACAAAGAAAAAGAGCAGGGCCGGGAGCAGCAGGATAATGAGCCGCTCACGGGAGCTTTTCTGCTCCATGAAGTGGTCCAGCCGCGCCAGCAGGTTTTCGAGGCGATCTTTCAGGGCTTCCATCAGGGACGTACCTCCACAAAGATTGTTGTCACGAAACGCTTCAGACCCTTGTCATAAAAGAAGGTGTCCATGGCGACGTCAAAGTTTTTATGCCCCGTCAGGCTGCGCAGCAGGGCGGTAAAATCGTCGTCATTGGCGGCTTGAAGCTCCAAACGGTAGCGGTTTTTGGTCACTTCCAGGCGGTGGATTTTGACCTGATGGCGGTTGACGTTTCGGTAGAGTTCCTGAAGCACGACCGCCTTGCTCTGGTTGCCCGCCTGTTTGGATTCGATACTCTCCAACAGGGCCAGCTTTTCACCCAGAAGCACCTTTTCGCTCTCCAGCATCAGCTGGTAGCGCTCCTTTTCATTCTTGAGGTTTTCCTCTTTGCTCCGGAGGGTTTCAAACTCGTCCCGGGAGATTTTCAGCTCCGCCAGGGTGGTGTCGTAACGGTACCCTTTCCAGAGGGCATCGACCCAGAGGTAGCCGGGGTAGAGCAGGCTGACAAGCAGCGCCGCCGCCGTACCCAAAAAGAGCTTGCCGCTTTCACGCTGCAGCAGTTTGGGTGGGCGGGGGTAGAGGGTGAGGTTGAAGGGGTTGCCTTTGCGCCCGGAAGCAATATTCTGCGCTTCGATCATGGCCAGAATAATGTGCTGGTCGATGTAGGCGTCACCCTGCTGATCAAAATCAAAGGCTTCGATTCCCAGGGCGGCCCGGGTCATGAGGTTGAGCTTGGGCACGACCCCTTTGCAGGTTCCGATAAAGATCCGTTCAAACCCCTCCAGCCCGGCGATACGGCGGGCGTACTGAATGACGTTGTTTTTATCGGCAATGGCCCGTTCAAAGACCTCGGTGACATCCTGAATATGGATCTCGCCATCCGGAGCATAGCGGGTACCATCGACCCCTTTTTGGGTTATGGCCAGAATGAAGTCGTCATAGCTGACCCCTTCGTTATTGTTGCGGACAAAGCTTTCATGCAGCTGTTTTAGACCGCTTGGAAGGGTCTTGGCATAGACGAATTCGCCCCCGTAAAAGACGGAGACCGAGGTGCTTTTTTCCTGAAAATAGATGTAGATATCGGATTTTTTCTCCAGCACTTCCGCGGCGTAGAGCGCGTAGGGCAGGGTGGCGTGGGGCAGGATGCGGTCGATGTAGTTGCACCGGCTTTTAAAACTGCCGAAGGCCGCGCCCAACTGGGCCGCCGTAAGGGCGTAGGCGGAGATGGAGATGCTCTTGGTGTCGAGCAGCGAATCGCGCCAGCTGTAGACGATTTTATAATCGATCATGTGGTTCAGACCCGCATCCTGGAACATGCGGATTTCCACCGCATCGTCCAGTTCGGCTCCCTCGATCCCTTTGTCCAGGTCAAAGGAGTAGCTGATGATCTCTTTGTCGTTAATCAGGCCGATGTTGGTATCGGACCGGGCTTTTAGTGTTTCCGTCTCGTGCCGCTCTACCGCGGTTGCAGCCAAGCGGTAGGTCGTGCCGGGAACGTCGCTGTCAAAAACGAGACAGGTTAAGGTTTCTTCTTGCATATATTTGTGTTTCTCCCCTGAATGCACACGTAAAACATGCAACTATTATAGTTGATGCAACTTAATAAACTGCGTGAGACCTAGTCGTATTCATACCCCATTTCGGAAAGATCGCGGCGGTTTTTGCTCCAGCCCCGTTTGACCTTGACAAAAAGCTCCAAAAAGACCTTTTTTTCGGCGAAGGTTTCGATGGTGTGGCGGGCATTTTGACCGATGCGTTTGATGGTCGCCCCCTTTTTGCCGATGATGATCCCCTTTTGGGAGTCTTTTTCGATAATGATGGTCGCCTTGATGTTAATCAGCTTGGGGCTTTCGTTCATCTCGTTGACAACCACGTCCGATTCATAGGGGATCTCGTCGCTAAGCCCGTTAAAGAGAGCTTCGCGGATAAACTCCTTGTAGATATCGGCGGTGGTCTCCGTGGTGAGCAGGTCCGTATCATAGAGATAGGGGCCTTCCGGAAGGTGCTTGGTGATGGCATCAAAAAGGGTCGTCAGCGTCGAGGCATCAGTAGCGCTGATGCTGACGAGTTCCAAAAAACTCTCCTGATACTGGGCGTATTCGGAGAGCTTTTTCAACAGATCGGCGTGGGTGGTCTGGTCGATCTTGTTGAGCACCAGAATGTGGGGCGTTTCGCCCTTGGTCATGGTGAGAAACTCTTTGTAGTGGTTGAGCGAATCCCTGGCATCGGCCAGAAAGAGGGTCAGGTCCGAATCGCCGATCGCCTTGATGGCTTCCTGGAGCATAAACTGGTTGAGCAGCTTCTCCTTTTCGTGCAGTCCCGGCGTATCGACAAAGATGATCTGGGCATTTTTGTACATGGCGATGGCGTTGAGCCGCTTGCGCGTGGCGTTGGCCTTGTGGGAGACCAGGGCCAGTTTTTCCTGCATCATGGCATTGAGCAGGGTGCTTTTGCCCACGTTGGGGCGGCCGATGATGGAGACGAAACCGCAGTAGGTGGTGTCTGGACTTTGTGGCATAAAACTCCTATAAAATGTAGCGGGTGTAGTCTTCGTTTTCCACCAGGCTCTCCAGGCGCTCGTCAACGAGTGCCTTGGTGATGGTGATGGTTTCTCCCCGGTGCTCTTCCGCTTCGAAGCTGATGGATTCCAGCACCTTTTCCAAAATGGTGTGCAGGCGACGGGCTCCGATATCTTCCGTTTTTTCGTTGGCGCGGTGGGCCAGTTTGGCCATTTCTCGGACGGCGTCGTCCTCAAAACTGAGGGTCACCTCTTCCACTTTCAAGAGCGCCTCGTACTGGCGCAACAGGGAGTTTTTGGTGCTTTTGAGAATCTGGTAGAGGGTCTCTTCATCCAGGCTGTCCAGCTCCACGCGCAGGGGAAAGCGCCCCTGCAGCTCGGCGATCAGGTCGCTGGGCTTGGCGATGTGAAAAGCGCCTGCAGCGATAAAAAGGATGTGGTCGGTCCGGATGACGCCGAATTTGGTGTTGACGGTACTCCCTTCGACGATGGGGAGCAGGTCGCGCTGCACCCCTTCCTTGCTGGGGTCTTGTCGGTCGGTTTTGTTGCTGACGCAGATTTTATCCATCTCGTCGAGGAAGATGATCCCGCCGTTTTCGGCCCGTTTCAGGGCTTCACGGTGGACGGCCTCCATGTCGAGCAGGTTGTCTCTCGCTTCGCTTTTAAGGGCCTCTTTGGCCTCTTTGACACTGAGCTCTTTGGTGACGTTCTGCCCCATGGAGCCGAAGACCTTGGAGAAGGACTCCTGCAGTTTGCTCAGCTCCGGAGGCATGTTGTCATCGCTGCTCATGAACTCGACGCTGCTTTTGGGAGAGATTTCGATGCTCACGACCAGGTGGTCGACGGCACCCAGTTTGACCTTTTCGAGCATCTTGTCATAGCTTTTCGCATACTCGAT
>QKHD01000355.1 GCA_003250175.1 Helicobacteraceae bacterium | reverse complement strand
TTGGCGATGGATATTACCGATGTGGACGGTCTGCTCCTTGGTGTTGACCGTTTCGATCCGCCCGACCAGCCCCGTGTAGGAAGGCATGCCGCGCAGGGTGATGTTGATCTCCATCTTGTCCGTGGCCAGGGCGATCTGGCGTTCGGAGAGTTTGAGCAGCAGCAGATTGCCCACCAGCCCTTCGATCACGGCGTCGGCTTTTAGGGGGATACCCTCGTACATAATGAGGGCATTAACGACGGAGCGCCGGTGGTCCTGGAACCAGCGCAGCCACTCCTGGTGGTCTTCGTGGTGCTCTTTTTGGAAGTGTTCGAGGGCGATGGGGGTGTCGTTGACGCGGCCAAATTCACCCTGGGCCTGGAGCAGCTCGCTCTCGATACGGCAGAAGGTAAAGAGGTTGATGTTTTCCATGGGGGCATGATCGATCTGGATGGTGCTGCTGTGGTAGTGGAAAAAGCGGTGGGAGAGGAGAAACTCCTCCAGCATGGCGTCGTCGGCGTTTTTGATGCCGAAGATCAGGCCGGTAAAGGAGACCAGCTCGTCCCGCTTGACCCCTTCGAAGGAGAGGATGTCTTCGAGCAGGCGGTTAAAGTAGATGAGCTTGTGTTTTTCAAAGGCCATGACGCCGACGGGCAGGTGGGTAAAAAGCGAAACAATTTTCTTGATATCTTCAGAAGAGCTCATGATCGCGCTTTCGATTGAGGTGTTATACATTATAAGTTCGAGCATTAAGGAAACATAAATTGTGCTAAATAATCCGGAGGGTTTTTCATGGATTGTGTCGATTGGAGTATAATCGTTTTTTTCAAGGAGTGAACGATGATTCACCGTACACGCAAGGAGGCGCTGCGCCTTCTATCTGTCGCCCTGGGCAGTATGATTTTAGCTGCCGGGGTGACCCTCTTTTTAGTGCCCAACCAGATCGCCTCCGGAGGTACGCCGGGTATGGCGATTGTTCTTAATGCGGTCTTTCCCGGGGTGACCATCGGGACGCTGATGCTCTGCATCAATATCCCCATGGTGCTGGCCAGCCTCACCTTTATCGGGCGGGGCTATGCGATCCGGACGGTCTTTTCTATCTTGATGATCGCGGGTTCGGCGGACCTCTTTTTAGAAGTGCTCAAGCTCACCCCATGGAGCCGCGAGCCGATTTTGGCGGCGATTTTCGGCGGGGTGCTGATCGGGGTGGGGCTGAGCCTCATTATCAAGTCCAGCGCGTCGCCCGGCGGCCCTTCGATCATCGCCCGGATGATCGCCCAGAAGACCCACTGGAAAGAGGGCAATCTGGTCATTATCCTCGACGCGGTGATCGTGGTGGCGGCGGGGATTGTTTTTCAAAATGTCGAAAGCACGCTCTGGAGCCTGGTGGGGGTCTACGCCACCTCACGCAGCCTCAACACCCTCATGTCCGGACGGCCTTCGAAAAAGGTGATTCACATCGCTTCGATGGAGGTCAGCCGCCTGCAAAAGCACCTGCTGCACAAGCTGGGGCATGACGGCATCATCATCAAGGGGATCGGCATGGGGCAGGGCGACGAGCGCAAGCTGCTCATGCTGATCGTGGACAACAACAAGATTCAGGCCGTCCGCCGGATCGTGGAGGAGAACGACCCCCAGAGCGTCATGGTGGTGATGGAAGCCTCCGAGCTCATGGGCCGGGGGCACTAGACCTTAGGAGATCCGGCTGTTGGCCGCGATCACGTAGAGCTGGTCTTTGAGTTTGTTCAGCTGCTTGACGATAATGTCGCGGCTGGACTCTTCCAGGGCAAAATGCTGGTCCATATAATCGAATAGCTTGTCGATCTCGCCATAGGCGACCTTCATCACTTCTTCTTTGATCTTATCTTCCACGGTGGACATACACAAACCTTTTCGATTCTAAATTTTTCCATGAGTTGCAAGTTTCGTGCCTGCTAGGCACTTTTCGGGAAGATGATTTTTATTTTTGTTCCGTTTTCGGTTGTGCTTTCGATGGTGCCGTTAAGCTGCTGGACGGTGAGGGCCTCGATCATCATCTTGCCAAAACCGCTCTCGTGGGTATCCGGCATGCCGACCCCGTTGTCGCTGACTTCCAGGTATTTGTAGGTTTCATCTTCGCCGAGGCTGATCCGGATCACCCCGCCGCGGTCGTCAAAGGCGTATTTGACGGCATTGGTGATCAGCTCGTTGACGATGAGGCCGCAGTAGATCGCCTCTTCGACCTTGAGGTCGGTGTTGATGTCAAATTCGAAGGCGATCGCATCCAGCTCGAAGCTCTCGCCGATGGTGGTGATGAGCTTTTCAAAATAGTCGTTGGCCTTGATGTGGGCGATATCGCTGTTGGTGAGCATGCGGTGGACTTCCCCCATGGCGAGGACTTTGCGCTCCACGTCCCGGAGGTTTTCCTTGAGGTTTTCGTCGTGGCTCTCCTGGAGTTTGAGGGCGTAGAGCGAGGTGATGAACTGCATGTTGTTTTTTACCCGGTGGTTGAGTTCTTGCAGCAGGAGCTGGTTGTTTTCCAGTTCGTCGTTGAGGTCTTTGGTCTTTTCCCTGACCACCTTTTCCAGACGGATGGTTTCGTTTTTTTTCTGATTGATCAGGCGTTTGGAGAGGGCCTCTTTTTCATTGTTGATCTCATTGATGTTTCTGGAGATGGCCAGGGAGAATAAAAAGACCTCGGTGAGCATCAGCGTCTCATAGTAATAGGCGAAAAGGTATTTGCCGTCCCACGCCCCCACGCTTTGCAAGATCGCCCCGATGATGGCAAGAAGC
>QKHD01000143.1 GCA_003250175.1 Helicobacteraceae bacterium | reverse complement strand
CAGCCTGGAAAATAGCGTTTTTAATCGCCTTGGCGTTGCTTTTGCCATGACTGACGATGGCGCATCCGTTAATACCAAGGAGGGGTGCGCCGCCGTATTCGGCATAATCAATCTGACGTTTAAGGGATTTAAAGGCTCCCAGCATAAACACGGAACCGAGAATAGCCCAGAAAGACTTTTTGATGGAAATTTTCAGAAAACCTTTAATCGCGGAGGCAACGCCTTCGCTGGTTTTAAGAAGTACATTTCCAACAAAACCGTCGCAGACGACCACGTCAACGCGGCCATTGAAAATATCATTGCCCTCAACGTTGCCGATGAAGTTGAAGTTTTCCAGTTTGGCCAGCTCTTTGTGGGTGTCTTTGACTACGTCATTGCCCTTGGAAGCCTCTTCGCCGTTAGCCAGAAGACCTACACGTGGGAGGTTCTGGTTTAGGACGTCGGTAGCATAGGCTTTGCCCATGATGGCAAACTGCAGCAGGTGCTCCGGTTTGCTGTCAACGTTGGCACCCACATCCAAGACGAGGGTACGGCCGCCGTTCACGGTTGGCATCAACGTGGCAATAGCTGGTCGAAGGATACCTGGTAGACGTCCGATCCGGAGCGTTGCCAGACTCATGGTTGCACCACTGTGTCCGGCACTGACAACAGCGTCGGCCTTGTTATCACGAACCAGGTCGACGGCTTTGTAGATGGAGCTCTCTTTACGCTTTAACGCATCGGTGGCACTTTCGCCCATATCGATGACATCGTCGCACTCGTCAAAGGAGATATGCTCCGGAATCGGTTGGGGCAAAAAGGGCATAATCGCCTCTTTTTTCCCGACAAGAATCGCATGAAACTTGATTTTCTTTTGTGCCTCGAGGACACCGCCTATGATGGGCTCGGGACCGAAGTCCCCGCCCATGGCATCAATCGCTATGGTTACCATTGATTAATTAATAAGCTCCACAGCTGGGGCAGACTTGGTGGGACATCTTGAAGCTGCCGCAGGATTTGCATTTCACTGGTTTTTTCAGGGTAAGTTTGTAGTGTGTTCGTCGTTTAGCAACACGGGAGTGGGTATTCTTTCGCTTTGGTACTGCCATTGTTTTTCCTTACTAAAATGGTTATTGACACGCTTCACATTTGTGATAGTCGTATTTGATTGCGTTTATTTCGCTGATTATGATTTCATCTAGGTCGACGTTGCCGTCTAATACCTCAATAATATCATAATCTTGCTCGCCCATATCCCCCTCCGGACGTTTGTGGGGGGTATCGGTGAGGCGGAATGTTACCGTTTCATGCAGCTCTTCTTCGTAGCTCTCTGCACAAAGGTCACACTCCAGAGTAACCCTTCCCGTGATCTCTCCGGAGAGGGTCGCCATCTCGTACAGTTTTGTACGGACAATATCGCCTGAAAAAGTGACATTGAAGTCATCTTCCTTTAGGCTGTATTCAAAGTGTTTGGGCACGGGCCCAAGATGGCTGAAAGGGATCGTCATGGTCTTTTTGAATTAGAGAACTTCGCTCTTGTCAAAGAAGAATTTGATTTCGATTCCTGCATTTTCCAGGCTGTCACTACCGTGAACGGCGTTGGCATCGATACTTTCAGCGAAGTCGGCACGGATTGTTCCCGCAGCAGCTTCTTTCGGGTTAGTTGCACCCATAAGGTCACGGTTTTTCAGAACAGCGCCTTCGCCTTCAAGCACCATAATAACAACAGGACCGCTTGTCATGAACTCAACGAGGTCTTTGAAGAAAGGTCGCTCTCGGTGAACGCCGTAGAAATCACCGGCCTGAGTTTCGGAAAGCTGAACTTTTTTCATAGCCGCAATGCGCAGGCCGTTGCTCTCAAAACGGTCGATGATTTTACCGATGACACCCTTCTTAACAGCGTCGGGTTTAATGATAGATAGTGTTTGTTCCATTTTTAACATGGCTCCTTGGTAAAATTAAGCCACGAATGGTATCAAAAAGAGGATAAGAAATCAAGAAAAGAAAAGGTTCCGACCGGAAAACCCGGTCGGAGGAAGGAAAAAAGTTACCTTACGCCTCAACGCAAGGTGTGCCCTCTGCGCCACGGCTTGGGCTTTGTACCGGACCGCTGTTAGGCGCATCCCATACAATACAACCCTCGGTAGGACAGGCGGTTGCACATGCAGGCTCACTGTGGTGGTCTACACACTCAACGCACTTGTCAGGGAAGACATAGTAAATTTCTTCACCAGTTGGGTTATCATCCTCATCAACGATCGCTTCTACTGGACATTCGTCAATACAAGCACCGCAGTTAATACAAGCATCTGTAATTTTTACTGCCATTATATTCCCCTTAAGTTAGTCGAAGTTTTGTTCTCCGTGGACAAACTTTACCCAAATAATTCTTACGCGAGAATTAAAGATTTAAGGCTTTTTTAATATCCCCTATACGGTCAACGAGCTCCCATGAACACTGGCTTTCTTCCCTTCCGAAGTGACCATAGGAAGCATACTTTTTATAGATAGGGCGAAGGAGGTTGAGTGTTTCGATTATACCCGCCGGAGAGAGGTTAAAGAGCTCGGTGACGGCACGATGGATTGCATCAATTTCGACCTTTTCGGTTCCGTGGCAGTCGATCATCAGGGCGACCGGACGAATCCCGGCGATGGCGTAGGATATCTGGATCGTTACCCGTTCACAGGCTCCGGCAGCCACCAGGTTTTTGGCAATGTAACGCGCCATGTAGGCAGCGCTTCGGTCAACTTTGCTGGGGTCTTTTCCACTGAG
>QKHD01000253.1 GCA_003250175.1 Helicobacteraceae bacterium | reverse complement strand
AAAGGTGGGTGTGGGCGTAGCGACCTCCCCGGCCTTTTGGGCAATTTTGCCGATAAACTCGCGGTGGCGTTTATCGGAGTGGCGGAAAAAATAGTAGACTGCACCCAAAGCAAGCACAATCAGGAAAACTAAACGCCAGTCATTCAGGAGCAAAAAGAGTGTGATGATGAGCAGGGCGGCAAAAGAGAGGGCCGCGATCTGCTTGGGATTGGAGAGATTGGTCATGGACACCACCTTCCGGATGTGAAGAGGATCAGGCCTTGCTGTCCTCTTGGAATCGTCCGATTGATTCGAGACGTGCGTAGCGTTTGGCAAGACGTTCGTCGATGCTCAGTTTTTCCAGTGCACTTACTTCCCGCAGGAAGTAATTTTTAATTGCATCGGCGGCGCGGTTTTTGTCCCGGTGGGCCCCGATGAGCGGTTCGTCGATGATGTCGTCGATCAGGTCGAGCTCTTTGAGGTCTTCGGCGGTGATTTTCAGTGCCTTGGTCGCGGTTTCGACCTTGGTCGGATCATTCCACAAAATCGCGGCACAACCCTCCGGAGAGATAACACTGAAAACGGAGTAGCGCATCATGGCCAGACGGTCAGCCACACCGATGGCCAAAGCCCCGCCGCTTCCGCCTTCACCGATAACAACGGAGATCGTCGTGGTGCCCAGATCGGAGAGTTCGTAGAGGTTACGGGCAATCGCCTCGCTCTGTCCACGCTCTTCCGCACCCAGACCGGGATAGGCTCCGGGGGTGTCGATGAGCATGAGAACCGGCAGATTGAATTTTTCCGCCAGTTTGACGGCGCGAAGGGCTTTGCGGTAGCCCTCCGGATGGGGCATACCGAAGTTTCGCTTGAGCTTGTTTTTGGTTCCACGGCCTTTTTGTTCGCCGATTACCACACATTTTTGCTCATCAATATAGCCCATGTAGCAGACAATCGCCGGATCGTCACGGAAGGTTCGCTCGCCGTGGATCTCGTGGTAGTCGTGCATGATCAGCTTGACATAGTCGATCGCGTAGGGACGATCCTGGTGTCTAGCAAGCTGCAACTGCTGGTAGGCGCTAAGGTTGCTGTAGGTCTGCTCGACGACTTTGTCCAGTTCTTTTTCGAAGATCGCCTTGGCGTGATCGTCCTTGCGGATTTCCGCTAGTTCGATCTCTTCTTGAATGTTTTTGATTTTGTTTTCAAAATCCAGATAAAATGCCATTACAGCCCTTGCCGTGCCTTAGATTTTTTTGAAAATGACAACACCGTTGGTGCCGCCAAAGCCAAAGGAGTTACTCATAACTGCGTTCAGTTCGGCCTTACGGGACACATTGGGGACATAGTCCAGATCGCATCCGTTCTCTTCATCAACATTTTCATAGTTGATGGTCGGAGGAATCACACCCTCTTGCATCGCCATCAGGGAGATAACCGCTTCGATACCGCCGGCAGCGCCCAGGCAGTGACCGGTCTGGCCTTTTGTGGAACTAACCGGTGGGCAGTTTTCTTTACCGCCGAAGAGGGTTTTAAGGGCAGCGGTTTCGTTTTTATCATTGGCAGGCGTGGAGGTTCCGTGGGCGTTAACGTAATCGATTTTGATCTCGCCGCCGCATCGCTCAGTTGCCATGGCATAAGCCGCTTTCATGGCGCGAAGCGGGCCTTCAACGACAGGTGAGGTGATGTGGTTGGCATCGCCGCTTTCGCCGATACCGACGATTTCACCGTAGATTTTCGCACCGCGTGCCTTGGCTGCTTCGTACTCTTCGATAATCAGACAAGCCGCACCTTCGCCCATGATGAAGCCGTCACGGTCCCGGTCAAAAGGACGGGACGCTTTTTTAGGCTCTTCATTACGTGTGGAAAGGGCTTTCATGGAGGCAAAACCGCCGATACCGACTTCACAGATGGCAGATTCCGCGGAGATGGACATCATCCGATCCGCACCGCCCAGAGCGATGGTTTTAAACGCTTCCGTAATGGAGTGGGTCCCTGCCGCACAAGCAGTGACCTGAGCCAGGTTTGGCCCTTGGAGTTTATGCTCGATGGAGACAAATCCGCCCAGCATATTGGCCAGGGAAGAAGGAATAAAGAAGGGAGAAATACGTCTCGGACCCTTCTGCTCCAGGATGATGGAGTTTTTCTCAATATTGGGAAGACCGCCGATACCGCTGGCTGCGCTGATACCAAAACGGGTAAAGTCGATATTGCTTTCGGTATTCAGACCCGCGTCTTTCATAGCTTCCTGGGCAGCCTTGATACCCAGGTGGATGAAGCGGTCAGCTTTTTTGACCTCTTTGGGGTCCATAACGGTTTCCGGATCGAAGTCTTTGACTTCACCGGCAATCTGGGCCGCCAGACGGCTGGCGTCAAAAAGCTTGATCTGGTCGATACCGCACTCACCTTTGACGATTTTGTCGAAGGATGTTCTTGCATCATGCCCTAAAGCCGTAATCATGCCGATTCCGGTTACTACTACACGTCTCACTATATTATCTCCTCGTATTAACCTTTATCCCCGTCCATCACACGGAAGAAGGTGGATAAAGGCTAGATGTTTTTTGGGGGGAGGGAAAGGCGGATGCCTTACCCTTGTTTACTTGCGATGAAGTCCATAGCGTTCTTAACCGTAACGATTTTTTCTGCTTCATCATCAGGGATTTCGATGTCGAATTTCTCTTCAAGCGCCATAACAAGCTCAACTACGTCAAGGCTGTCCGCACCCAGATCTTCAACGAATTTGGACTCTTCTTTTACTTCGTCCGCATTAACGTTGAGCTGCTCTACAACGATCGCTTTAACATCATCAAATAGTGCCATTTGATTTCTCCTTAGGAATTTAAATACGAAATTCTAGCATAAGTTTATTATGGCCTGCTTTATTCTGCCGGCAGGCCATTCGGGGCTTACATATGCAGGCCGCCGTTGACTTTGAGAACCTCTCCCGTAATGTAGCTGGCGCTGTCGCTGAGCAGGAATGCTACGGACTCCGCCACCTCTTTGGGCTGGGCAAAACGCTTGAGGGGAATATTGGAAATATAAAACTCTTTGATCTCATCTTTGAGCTCACGGGTCATGTCCGTATCGATGAATCCGGGAGTGATGGCATTAAAGCGGATGTTTCTAGGCGCACCTTCCTGGGCAAAGCTTTTGGTCATGGCGATCATACCGCCCTTGCTGGCGCTGTAGTTGGTCTGGCCGGCGTTGCCGGTTTCACCGACGATGGAGGCGATGTTGACCACGGCACCGAACTTCTGTTTGCCCATCGCCTTCAGGGCTTCGCGGCAACCGACAAAGGAAGAGGTCAGGTTTGCGTTGATGACGGAGGTGAACTCTTCCGTTTTCATCCGCATGGCCAATTTGTCGTTGGTGATTCCGGCGTTGTTGACCAGGTAGCTCAGTTCGCCGTCGGCATCCACGATGGTTTTGATCGCATCCACATAGGCCGCTTCGTCGCTGACGTCAAAGCCGATAACCGCCGCCTGACCGCCTGCTTTTTCGATTTCTGCCTGAAGTTCGTCGGCTTGGGACGCGCTGGAACGGTAGTTGATCCACACCTTAAGACCGTATCCGGCCAGAACCTTGGCGATTTCCGCACCGATACCGCGGCTTCCGCCGGTTACTAAGACATTTTTTCCGCTAAATTGCATTCAGATTTCTCCTTGATTAGATTAAATGGTGATTGTTGTAGGTTAAACCAGCGGACTGTCCATCTCCGCAGGGATGGGCAGCTCCATAAGTTTAAGAACGGTCGGGGCGATGTGGCTGAGGCCTCCGGATCGTACGTGTGCCACGCCGGGGGCTTTGACAAAGCAGAAGACATCACCGACCGTGTGGTTGGTCAGCATGTTACCCTCCGGATCCCGCATCTCTTCGCAGTTGCCGTGATCGGCGGTGAGCACCATGGCATAGCCTTTTTCGTCGCACTTGGCCACGATCTTGCCGATGCAGGCATCGACGGTTTCCACCGCCTTGACGGCAGCGTCGTAGTTGCCCGTATGACCGACCATATCGCCGTTGGCAAAGTTGACGACGACCAGGTTGTAGGATTCGTCCATCGCTTTCAAGACGGCGTCGCACACCTCCGGAGCGGACATCTCCGGCTGTTCGTCGTAGGTGGTGACCTTGGGGGAGGGGATCAGCACACGGGTTTCGTTTTCAAAGGGCTCTTCGATGCCACCGTTTAAAAAGAAGGTGACGTGGGCATATTTCTCCGTCTCTGCCGTATGCAGCTGGGTCCCGCCCGCCTGGCTGACCACTTCGGCCAGGGTATTTTTGGGAACCTCTTTGGTAAAGAGCACGGGAAAATGAAAATCCTTGGAGTATTCCGTCATGGTGACCACAAAGAGCGGTTTTTTTACGACCTCCATGGGGGAAAATGACGGGTCGCCCAGCAGCTGGGTGATCTGTCGGGCCCGGTCGCTCCGGAAGTTGGCCATGAGGACGCTCTCGTCCGCCTGCATGCCGGAAAAACCGCCAAAGCTGGCGGGAACGGCGAATTCATCGGTCACATCCGCGTCGTACTGGGACTGCAGGTAGGCCGACGGGGAGAGGGTGGTGGGGTTGGCCCCCAGCATCATGGCGTCGTAGCCCTTTTGCACCCGCTCCCAGCGCTTGTCGCGGTCCATGGTGTAGAAGCGCCCGGCAAGTGTGGCGATTTTAATCTGATCGTCGGTGATCGCTTCCATCGCTTTGACAAAGCCGACTCCGGAGGTGGGGGAGACATCGCGCCCGTCGGTAATGAGGTGAAGCCAGACGGTTTTGCCCGCGGTTTTAAGCTTTTGGGCGATTCCCTTGATGTGGTCGATGTGGGAGTGGACTCCGCCGTCGCTGCAAAGCCCCACAAGGTGACAGGCTCCGGAGCGTTTTAGCAAAGAGGCGAAAACCGGGTTGGCATCGAGGCTACCGTCGGTAACGGCACGGGAGATGCGTTCCAGGTCTTGATAGATGATCCGGCCGCTGCCGATGGTCATGTGGCCCACTTCGGAGTTGCCCATCTGGCCTTCGGGAAGGCCCACCGCTTCGCCGTGCGTGGCGATGAGCGCGTAGGGTGTGGCGGCAAAAAGGGTATCGTAAGCGGGTTTGGTTGCGTTGTCGAAAGCGTTATAGGCGGATGCCGGTTTGCTCCCGATTCCGTCGGTAATGACAAGAACAACGTTTTTCATATTTGATTAAGCCTTACCTTTTCTTATATGGGGAATTTTAGCAAAAATCCGCTTGTCTTGTGAAATCATGCGTTTGATAAGTTGGGCTTAATCTGTTACAAACATAGTCTGAACTAAAATTACGCAATTTATCGGACAGATAGGGACTTCAATGCTCTACGCTTTATACGAGCTTTTTCACATCAACATCTTCTTTTATATCTCCGTCCGCGCATCGGTAGCCTTTGTGGTCGCTTTTGTGCTCACGGCTTATGCCATGCCGCGCTTCATACGTTGGGCCCGTAAGAAGCACGCCACGCAGCCGATCTATTTCTTTGCTCCGGACGGGCATAAAGAGAAGAAAAACACCCCCACCATGGGCGGGGTGATCTTTCTTTCGGCGGCGGTGATTGCCACGGTGATTTCGGCGGATATGGCCAATGCCTTTATCCTCATCGGGCTATTTTTGATTCTGGCATTTTCGGCCATTGGTATCGCGGATGACTACGGCAAGATTTTTGCCCGCAAAAACCAGGCAGGGCTGGACAGCAAAACCAAATTCGGTCTGCAGTTTATTGCCTCGACTCTGGTGGCGGCCTTTTTGTATTACCAGACCGATTTCCTCAGCCAGCTCTATATCCCTTTTATCAAAGTGCCACTCTTTGATATGGGCTTTTTTGCCATTCCTTTCTGGGCGCTGGTCATGACGGCGGCGAGCAACGCGGTCAACCTGACCGACGGTCTGGACGGCCTGGCGACGGTACCCAGTATCTTCGCCTTTTTGTCGCTGGCAACCCTGATGTACATCACCGGCCACGCCATCATGAGTGCGTCGCTGCTGATGCCTAAAATCATCGGGGTGGGGGAAGTGGTGGTTCTGGCCGCCGCACTCATCGGCGGACTGGTCGGCTTCTTGTGGTACAACTCCCACCCGGCGGAGGTCTTCATGGGCGACAGCGGCAGCCTCACCATCGGTGCACTGGTCGGTTACATGGGCGTTTTGGCCAAGAGCGAATTTCTGCTCCTGCTCATCGGGTTCATCTTCGTGGTGGAGACCCTTTCGGTGATTTTGCAGGTGGCCAGTTTCAAACTCTGGAAACGCCGTATCTTTCTCATGGCGCCCCTGCATCACCACTTTGAGCTCAAAGAGTGGGCGGAAAACAAGATTATCGTCCGTTTCTGGATCGTGGCGCTGCTTTCTAACCTGCTGGCTCTGCTGACCATCAAGATTCGCTGATATGGATATTTTCGAACGCATCCGGCTCTTTAAATCCGGAGAGGGACGGCTCAGTTGTTTTGGTTACGGCGGTACCTTGGCGGCGCTGGCCAAGCGCTACGGGCGCTGTGATATTTTTGACGACAAGTTCGATACTAAAGAAGGGTTTGCCACCAATACCCTCCAACCCATGGGCGCCTTCGATCCGGAGGCGTCGGTGTTGGAGGTGGTAACACCGGGGATTCCTCCCCATAATCCTGCGGTCGCTTCGGCAAAAAACCTGATCAGCGATTATGACTTTTTCTCTCCGGAAATGCCCTTTTCCGTCTGGATCAGCGGCACCAACGGCAAAACCACCACCACCCAGATGCTGGGTCATCTGCTCGCTTCCCGCGGCGCGGTGATCGGCGGCAACGTCGGTACACCCGTGGCCGCGCTGGATGAAACATCCCCCATCTGGGTGCTGGAGACCAGCTCCTTTACCCTGCACTACACCCGTTTTGCCAAGCCGGATATCTATCTGCTGCTTCCGGTTCGAGAAGACCACATCACCTGGCACGGCAGCTTTAAAGCTTACATCGCCGATAAGCTCAAGCCTCTGGCTACGATGAAAGAGGGCGAGCTGGCCATTATCCCCAAGGAGTTTGTGGGGCAGGTGAGCACCGACGCCTTTGTGGTCGGCTACGACGGCGTGGAGGATCTGGCGGCATATTTCGGGATCGATCCGGAGATGATCGCCTTTAAACCGCCCTTTAAACTCGACGCCCTGATGGCTTTGGCCGTGACCAAAAGCCTCTACAACGAAACCGACTACGACCTGCTCAACGCCTTTGTGCTTGACCCGCACAAACTCGAAGAGTTCCGTGATGCCAAAAACCGCCTCTGGGTTGATGACTCCAAGGCGACCAATGTGGATGCAACTGTAGCCGGCCTGGAAGGCTACACCGGGCAGCAGTTGCATCTGATTTTGGGCGGTGACGACAAGGGTGCCGACATGAAACCCCTCGTCGATGCCCTGGCGGCGCGTGGTCAAGTAACCTGCTATCTGATCGGGGCCAACCGCATGAAGATGGCTTCACTCTGTGCCGATGCCGGAGTGCCCTATGAAGAGTGCGGCTTCCTTGATATCGCGGTCAGCCGTATCGGTGCGGCGATGCAGACGGGGGACGTGGGGCTGCTCTCTCCGGCCGCTGCCAGCCTGGATCAATTCAGCTCTTACAAAGAGCGGGGCGAGAAATTTCAGGAGTTTGTCAAAAACCTCGCCTGATTTAAGTTGTATTAAGTTTGCCGAAGTATACTTTCACTCACAAAACGCGTGTGGCTCTGTAGCTCAGTTGGTAGAGCAACGGATTGAAAATCCGTGTGTCCCCAGTTCGATTCTGGGTGGAGCCACCACCTTCTTTTATTCTTCCCCCAAATTTTTCTGATAAAATCTCTACTTAACTTAGTTTGACTACAATTAATCCTATACGTTATGCGACGAGGTCCGTATGAAAAACTCCATTAGCCGCAAACTGATTTTTATCGAGGTCGCCGGGATCATTCTGGTTTTGCTGGCAGTCGGAGCCTTTGGTAACTTTCTTAATGAAGACGGTTTCCGCCAGAAGGTTGCCCATGAGGTCGAAGCCAGTACGCAGGCCCTGGCCCATGGGGTCAAAAAACTCGAATCGGACGTTTCGGAGCTGGGCGAGGCGATTCGCCACAATAAAGAGATCGCTTCGGGAATGCTGCGTATTTCCAACGCCACCAAGGATCATCCGGAGCTGGATGAGACCAAAATCCGGATGCTCCGGGTCTTGCAGCTCATGGGCAAACCCTACCATCCCTACACCATCTCCCTCTACGACACCCGCGGAAAACTGATCGTCTTTTTCGAGTGTCCCGACGGCGAATGCATGATGGGGTATGTCTGCACCGGAAGCGGCGAGGAGGTCTTCTATCGGGACGACCCCATGTCCGGCAGTTTTATTCCCGGCACCCCGCCGCAGCAGCTGCCGCTCTCCCTCGATATGAATGACCAGAAAGTCGGAACCGTCCTTCGATCCATTAAAGACAACGGTTTGCTGGTGGAAAAGACGATCCGTTTTATGCAGTGGGATTCGGACGGCGATGAACGCTCCGGATACATCCGGACCAGCCAGATCGTCGACTACCAACTGCTCAACGCGCTCTCCGAAGGGGATGCCAAGGTGGAGCTGATCATGGGGGACCGGGTGATCAACCGGTTTTCCCAAACCACCTTTAAACCGACCATCGAAGGGGTCAAGTCCCTCTATTATGTCGGTGCCGACGGTAACTACCACATCGATGATGATTATGTGACCTACACACGTTTGCTGCTTACGCAGGATGATCGGCCCGTCTATTTTAATATCGGGGTCAAGCTCGACGAGCTTCGGGCGGCCAGGGCACAGGTTAACACCTCCGTGGTTATTTTTCTGCTCGTCACGCTTCTTGTGGTTGCTCCCGTCACGGTTTTGATCATCCGCAGCCTCATTAACCGTCCGCTGGAAGAGCTTATAACAGCCACCACCAGGCTTCGCCAGGGTGAAGCCCCCATTCCCATGGTGCTTAAAAGTCGCAAGGACGAGATCGGCGAAGTGGCAAGGGCCATCGATGCCCTGGCCGAAACCGTTCGGGTGAGCGAACACGAACTGCGGGAGCTCAACAGCAACCTCCAGGAGGCTGTCGACAAACGTACCCGCGAATACCTCAGTGCCAAGGAAGACGCGGAGGCGGCCAGCCGTGCCAAATCGGCCTTTTTGGCCACCATGAGCCACGAAATCCGCACGCCGCTCAATGCCATCATGGGCTTTATCAACCTGCTGCGCGAAGATGAGAAGGATCCGGAGCGTCTGAAGTACATCTCCACCATCAAGCGCAGCAGCGATTCGCTTCTGGGTATTATCAACGACATTCTCGATTTTGCCAAGATCGAAAGCGGCCGCATGGAGATCGAGACCATCGACGCCAACCTCCACCAGGAACTTAACGATGTCGGTTCGATGTTTTTTGTCAAGGCCCACGAGAAGGGGGTGCACTTCCACTTCTATGTCGATCCGACCCTGCCGCGCATCATCACCATCGACCTGCTGCGCTACCGCCAGGTTTTGATCAACCTGCTGGGCAACGCCCTGAAGTTTACCGATGCGGGCAAAGGGGTTTACGTCTCCATCACCTTTGACAGCGACGCCGAGACGGTCACGACCTCCGTGCGCGATGAGGGCATCGGGATCGATGCCAAACAGCAGCGGCAGATTTTTGACTCCTTCTCCCAGGCCGAGGGCAGCATCGCCCGGCGCTTCGGGGGCACGGGGCTGGGGCTGGCGATCAGCAAGCGGCTGGTCAATCTCATGGGGGGCGATCTGCATGTCCGCAGCCGCCTGGGGCAGGGGAGTGATTTTTACTTCACCATTCCCGCTCCCGTGCGCAAAGGTAAGCAGCCCTTCGTGCTGCAGAACATCGTCTCCGGAGACAATCTGCCCGTCTACCTCTCCTGCCCGGTGGAGGATGTCAGCTACGAGCAGGTGTTGGACGAGTACCTGCGCTCCTTCGGCATTACCCGCATCCACCATTTTGATGAGAGCGCGCTGCCTCAGGAGAAGGCGCTTTTCGTGGTCAACTCGACCCATCTGGATGACCCGAGAATTGTCAAACTGATTCAAAACGGGCAGCGCTCCATTATCATCAAGTGCACCCCCATGGAGGAGCTGGACTGGGTGGCACGCCTAAGCAACTGTGTCATTATCGACCCGCCCTTTACCCCGTCCAATCTCTTTGACGGCATCGCCCGGCTCTTCTACCGTCCGGAGGATGTGGACCGGGCCGCGGCCAATACGGCGCCCGTTCGGCATGCCGGTTTCTGCGGGCATATTCTGGTGGCGGAAGACAACGAAGACAACCGCTACCTGATCCGCGTCATGCTGGAGCGCCTGGGGCTGAGCCATGTCTTCGCCCACAACGGTCTGAGTGCGCTGGATGCGGTCCGGTCGGATCACTTTGATCTGATCCTCATGGATGAAAACATGCCGGTTATGTCCGGAAGCGAAGCGGCGCGTCGAATCCGCGACATGGAGAGCACCCTGGGCGGGCACACCCCCAT
>QKHD01000198.1 GCA_003250175.1 Helicobacteraceae bacterium | reverse complement strand
GCCACCAGCACCTTTGACGAGGCCTGCGACCTGGCGGCCTACCTCAAAGAACACCCCGCCATCAGCCGACTGGTGGTGGTGACCGACCGTTACCACACCTACCGCGCCCGCTATGCGCTGGAGAAGGTTTTCAAGCAGACGGGCACCGTGGTACGGGTGGTGATGTCGGGTGCGCCCAACCGCATGTTTGACACCTCCAACTGGTGGCGCAACGAGATGGGGCTGACGGCTTATGTGCTGGAGCCTTTGAAGCTGTTCGCCTATTATTTCAGCGATCGCACCACCACCTTGGTCCAGCCGGTACCCTAAAATCATTACCTCTTTTTAACACGCGCTGGACTATAATCCCGTGAAATCACGGACATATCAAAGAGAGCGGTGATGGTAAAAGAGTGCGCAGTATCCGGAATGTTCTTCCCCTCCGACCCCGAAGTTCTGGGTCGGGATATCCGCCGGTTTATTCAGGGCGGCGTCCTCATGGGGGAGCGTCCGGTGATCCTGATCGCACCCCATGCGGGGATCCAGTATTCCGGAGCGTGTGCGGGGTACGCCTACGCCCAGGCCGTAGGGCAGGGGTTTAGCAAGGCGGTGGTCGTCGCCCCCAGCCACTACGTGGGCTTTGAGGGGGTGGCGCTGCTGGAAGCGGACGCCTACAAAACGCCCCTGGGTACGATCCCCATGGATACGGAGCGGATTCAGACCCTGCTGGCCAACCCCAAGCTGGGGCTCTTTTCCCATCCGCAGCCCTTTGAAAAAGAGCACGCATTGGAAGTGCATCTGCCCTTTTTGCAAGAGAGCCTGGGAGATTTCTCCCTGGTAAGCGTGGTTTACGGGCGGTGTGATTACCGGCAGCTCGCGGCGCTTTTCGAAGCCTGCACGGACGACGCAACGCTGATCATCGTCAGCAGCGATCTGAGCCATTTCTATACCGAAGCAGAGGCCAACGAACTGGACAGCCACTGCCATCAGGGTATCGAAAACCTCGATTTCGCTCAGCTGGAACCTTGTGAAGCCTGCGGCAAAACCGGCATCCAGGGGGCCATGGCCTTCGCCAAAAACGAGGGCCTTCGCTCCCGGATGCTCAACTACATGACCTCGGCCAAACACTCGCACGACACCTCACGGGTCGTCGGGTACGGCAGTTATATTATCTATTAAGATGGAGAGACTATGAAAATCAATTTTATCGATCTGCAAGGACAGTATCAGGCCTACAAAAGCGAGATCGACGCGGCGATCCACAACGTGCTGGATTCCAGCCAGTATATCGGCGGCCCCTACATGGAAGAGCTGAAGCAAAAGCTCTGCGCCTACACCGGTTCCAAATACTGCATTCCCTGCTCCAGCGGTACGGATGCCCTGCTAATCGCTCTGATGGCGTACGATATCGGTGCCGGTGACGAGGTCATCACCACGCCCTTTACCTTTATTGCAACCGCGGAAGTGATCGCCTTTTTGGGTGCCATTCCGGTCTTCGTCGATATCGACGAGACGACCTACAACATCGACCCCAAACTGATCGAAGCGAAGATCACGCCCAAAACCAAGGCGATCATCCCCGTCTCCCTCTACGGCCAGCCGGCGGACATGGACGAGATCAACGCCATTGCCAAAAAGCACAACATCCCCGTCATCGAAGACGCGTGCCAGAGCTTCGGCGCCGAGTACAAAGGGAAAAAATCCTGCAACCTGAGCGAAATCGGTTGCACCAGCTTCTTCCCCTCCAAGCCCCTGGGCTGCTACGGCGACGGCGGAGCGATCTTCACCAACGACGACGCGCTGTATGAGAAGATGAACTCCATCGCCAACCACGGCCAGACCGAGCGTTACATCCACAAATATGTCGGGATCAACGGCCGTCTGGATGCGATCCAGGCTGCGATCCTCTCCGTCAAGATGAACCACTTCGAAGCGGAAGTCGCCAAGCGCGAAGCGATCGGCGCACGCTACACCGAACTGCTGAAAAACGCAGTGGTCACACCGGTGGTCAAAGCCGACCGCACCAGCCCCTATGCCCAATACTCCGTACGGGTCAAAGACCGTGACGCGGTCATGAAAAAACTGGGCGAAGCGGGCGTGCCCACCGCGGTTCACTACCCCAAACCGCTTTACATTCAGGAAGCCTTCGCCGGTTGCACACAAAAACCCGAAGAGTTCCCCGTCACCGAACGGGTGACCAAAGAGATCATGAGCCTGCCCATGAGCCCCTTCCTCAGCGAAGCGGAGCAGGACTTCGTCGTCGCCGCGCTGACCAAATAAAGACCGCCGCATTGAAGCGGCACCAAACGGAAAGGTCGGAGTAGGCTGCTTCGACACTAAGGAGAAAAACATGCAAAAAATCGGAATCATCGGCCTGGGTGTGATGGGTAAAAACCACTACCGGGTCCTTCAGAACATTGACGGCGTCGAGATCGCCGGTCTGTGCGACCCCGTCGCGGAAGACACCTTTGCCCACACCCTGCACCGGGATGTGGATACCTTCATCGACAGCGTCGCCATGGACGCGGTGATCATCGCCGTGCCCACTTTCTTGCATAAAGACGTGGCGCTTAAGTGCATCGCCAAGGGGCTCAACCTCTTTATCGAAAAGCCCGTCGCTTCCACCCTGGAAGAGGGGCAGGCGATTTTGGATGCGGCCAAGGCCAAGGGCGTGAAAGTCGCCGTCGGCTATATCGAGCGTTTCAACCCCGTCGTTACGGCGCTTAAGCGTGAACTGCAGGGCAAGGAGATCTACACCATCGCCATGACCCGCGTGGGGCCG
>QKHD01000301.1 GCA_003250175.1 Helicobacteraceae bacterium | reverse complement strand
CCCCGCCATTTTATTAACAAGGTAGAGGTTGACAAAGGGTTCGGTCACATAAAAGGGCTCCGGCTCCACCAGGGCGACATCCATCTGGGCGTCGTACTCCTTTAAGGAGGCAGCCAGAGTCAGGCCGTAGGGCGTACCGCCGACAATCACAATCGTATGTTTTTCAACCGTTGTATAGGCAGGCTCGGTCGGCACCGTTGGCTCACCACACCCACCTAGGAAAATAATAAGCGCAGCGGCAAAGGCTGCCCTCCATCTCATTGAGCTGGCTCCACAGCCTGACGAATAGCAGCTTCATCGGTCTGTGCCGGGTTGTACTTCACCACCAGGACCGATTCGGTCGTGTTGAGATAAAAATCCATCACACCGGCTTGCCCATGCAGCACCTTGGCATAGCCCTGCTCCGGAGCGATCCCGTCGATATAGGCGAAGGCCGCCTTGACCGGGTTTTTCATGCCGATCATCCAGACGATCCAGACCAGGCTGGCTCCCGCCGCAAGATAACCCAGTGTCGGCAGCGAGGTATGCTGCAGCAGCCAGCCGCCCACCAGGCCACCCACAAAAACGCCAAAAAACTGCACCGTATTAAAAACCCCCAGCGCGGCACCGCGCTCGTGAATCCGGGCGATCTTGCTGGTGGTACTCTGCAAGAGCGGCTCAAGCATCATAAACCCGATAAAAAAGACCAATACACCCGCCACAAACCCGGTGGAAGAAGCACTCAGGCCAAAGAGCAGAAAGCCAAGCCCAAAAAGCAGCGCGGAGATGAGAAAGATCTGCTTGGTTTTACCGTGCTTCTCCCCCATGACGGCGGCCAGCCCCATGAACAAAAAGCCCAGAACGATCGCCGGCAGATAGACCTGCCATAGCTCGCTTTTGTCCCATCCGTAGTATCCGGTCAGGGTCAGGGGGATGACCAGAAAGGCAATGGTCATCATGCTGCTGTGAAAGAACATGGTGCCGTTCATCCGGAGCAGCTCCGGATTTTTGAGGATGTTCCCCAAGGAGGATTCAAACTCGTAGAGGTGATTGACCGCTTCGCTCTCCGGAATTTTGGTCAGCATGATGCCCACGGCCGCGATGGCCAACACCGCCGTAATAATAAAGAGCAGCTCGATACCGAAGTAGCCCCCCAGAATCGGTCCCGCCACCATGGAGACCACAAAGCTCATGGCGATGGCGCCACCCATCATGGCCATCGCCTTGGAACGCTCGCTCTCTTTCGTAAAATCACTGATCATTGCCGTGACGGTGGAGCTGATGGCCCCGGCACCCTGGAGCAGACGCCCGATGATGAGCATCACGATATCATCGCTCATGGCACACAAAACAGAGCCCGCGGCAAATACGAAAAGCCCTCCGATAATAATCCAGCGTCGTCCGATCCGGTCACTGAGGCGCCCCAGCGGGTACTGCAATAGCATCTGCGTCAGCGCATAGCCACCGACTGCCAGACCGATCAGAAAAGGGGTAGCCCCGGTGTGCATACCGGCATAGACTGCCAGCATGGGCAGAACGATAAAAAGTCCCAGAAAACGCAGGGCGATGATCATGCTGAGCCAGAGGGTAATTTTCATGCAAACCTCGTCTATCTTTTTTCATTAATTATACAGTGATAATGATTTCACCCCGCCTAGCGGCCATGATATAAGATGAATAAATCCTACGATTTTGTTCGACTTATATAAATATTTCTGATTTGTTAAAAATTTGTGAAAATAAGAGAATATTATTTTGATTTTGTATCGCGATATTAGTTTTTTTAATGATTTTTTACTTTTCATTAAGCAAACGCCCATTAGGATAGGTGCCAAGCGATGCCTTTTTGTTCAGACTTCGCCTGAAACAAACTTAAGGGGTTTACATATGAGCATGACCAGACGTGACATGTTGAAATTTACAGGTGTCAGTGCAGCAGCAGCTGCCATGACCGGATGTGGAGCCGCAGCCAGCGGCGCAGCACCGCATCACGATGTTTCCAAAGCACCAAAACATCAGGTTGTTATCATCGGTGGAGGGTTTGGCGGGTTGACTGTCGCCAAACAGCTCAAAAAAATCGATGCGAACTTTGATGTCGTGGTTCTTGAAAAAAACGACCGCTTTATGTCCTGCCCGTTTTCCAATGCCTACCTTGGAAAACTGAACGGCCTGAATCTTGGGACCTTCGTACACGATTATGCACAGCCGCAGGAAGCCAACGGCTACAAAATCGTTCAGTGCGAAGTTAACGGAATCGACCGCGGCGCCAAAGTGATCCATACCACCAAAGGACCGGTCAAGTATGAAATCCTTGTCATGGCTCCCGGTATCGGTTACAACTATGCCAAGCAGTTCCCAAGCTGGTCTACGGAAAAAATCGACCACATCCAGCGCACAGCACCCGCGGCAATGATCCCCGGCGGCGAACACGTCGTTTTAGAGAGACTTCTGCGCAACATGGAAGACGGCAACGTCATCATCACGGTTCCTGCAGGCAAATATCGATGCCCCCCGGCACCTTTCGAACGCGCCAGCATGATTGCGGCCTTTATGAAAAAAGAGGAGCTTGACGGCAAGGTCATCATCCTCAACGAAGGCGAAGCGATTGCCAAAGGCGCCGCCTTTAAAGAGTCCTGGAAAGAGCTCTACGGCGATATGGTCGAACACCGAACCAACTGTAAGATTCTGGATATCGACCCGGCAACCAAAGAGGTTCACTACGAACAAACGGTTTTCAAAAACAAAGAAGACCTTGAAGGTGTCAAAACCAAGCACGTTGAAAAATACCAGGTGTTCAACTTTATCCCCCACAACAAAGCGGGTGATGTGGTTGCCATGTCCGGTGTCGAAGTAACCGCTGACGGATTCGGGAAAGTCCTGATGAACGGCTGCTCCTTCCAGACCAAAACCGATAAAGACATCTACGCCGTCGGCGACGTCGTCGGCCACGCTATTCCCCCAAGCGGCCAGACTGCCGTGTGGACAGGGAAAGAGTGTGCCAAAGAGATCGCCCACCGACTCCACGGCAAGTCCTACAGTGTCGAATCCGTGCTGCCTTTTAAAACCGGCAACGTCTGCTACTCCATGGTAGGGGACAAACCGGAAGAAGCCATCATGGTCACCCACGACTTCTCCTGGACCGGTCAGGTCATCAAAGGTGCGGGCAACGTACCCAAAGATGAAAAAACCGGTAAATTCCGATCCAAAGGCATTGCCAAGGCGACCCACGACTGGTACCAGGGCATCATGCGGGATCTCTTCAGCTAATCGCCCTCCCCTGCCTTTGGGCGGGGGAACCCTCTACATGATTGAATACATAAGTTAAAGAAGGCGTTTATGAACCGACGTAATTTTTTTAAAGTAGTGGCGGGCACCGGCGCCCTGGTTGCCGTCAGCCCTTTTATCCTTAATCAAAGACTCTTCGCCGACGACGGCTCTTTGTATCAGGCCTATGAAAAGGTTCAGCTCGTGGATGCCGCCGGCAACCCGATCAAAGCCTCGGCCCTGAAAAAGGAGGTGAACTACGTGTTTAACTATCCGCACGTCTCCACCCCCTGTATTCTTCTTAATCTGCCCAAAGCCACCGAGCGCGACGTTACCCTCAAGTCCGAAGAGGGGCAAAGCTACGTGTGGAAAGGCGGACTGGGCAAGGATAAGAGCATCGTGGCCTATTCGGCCATCTGCTCCCACCAGCTTGCCCACCCCACTCCGGAGGACAGCTTCCTGCAGTATGTCCCCACGAGCGGGAAAACCATGGCCTACAAAAGCGGTGGGGTGATCGTCTGTTCGTCCCACCTCTCCGCCTTTGATGCCGGATCCGGATCGAAACGGGTGGCGGGACCTGCAGCCCAGCCCCTCGCGTCCATCGTGATCGAAATTGCCGCGGATGACACCATCTGGGCATCGGGCGTTTTAGGACCTGACAAATTCCACGACTATTTCACCGCCTACAAGCCCGAACTCAAACAGTTCTACGGCGGACGAAAAGCAGCCAAGGAAGTGGTCAAGTTCACCGCCAAGACCGTTACGCTATCTGAATATTCCAAACAGATAATCCAATACTAGGGGCCATTATGAAACGTACGCTTGTTCTTCTTGCCGCTGTGCTGCTCTTTGCCCTGGGCCTACAGGCCCAAAGCAGCACGGATAAAAGCAAGATCATGATGGATATGAAAACCATGCTCGATGCCATGGAAGAGATCCAAAGCGGCGGTCTTTACAGCTGTAACGACTGCATGCAAAAAGGTGTGGCGAAACTGCAAAGTGCCATTGCTTCCCTCTCCACCGACGACGTTAAGAAAATCCTGCCCGAAGGCCAGGAGTATGCCTTCGAATTTGCCAAGAAGCGGGCCAAGATGCTCAAGCTCTATTCCGACGACCTTCTGCTTTCCGTTAACGAAGGCCGAATGGATGACGCCCTGGATGACTATGCCCAACTGCTTAAGCAGTGTACATCCTGCCACATCCGAATCCGTAACTGGTAAGACTTTTTTTCTCCATCCTTCTAATTCCTTCTCTCCCCGAAAGGGGAGATTTTTCCTCTTAATTAAAGGCTTTGTTAACCATCCGCTCCGGAGATAACATAACGATTAGTTATTAATGATTTTTTAATAAGCATAAGTATTATTTATCATGGTTTTTCGTCATTT
Organism: Helicobacteraceae bacterium; assembly: GCA_003250175.1. Classification (GTDB taxonomy): domain Bacteria; phylum Campylobacterota; class Campylobacteria; order Campylobacterales; family SZUA-545; genus SZUA-545. The sequence goes on along the minus strand of QKHD01000301.1, from coordinate 5,855 downwards.
ATTAATTTTTCTAATTTGTTTTTACTTTTCGTTAAGGATTCCGGCCATAGCATGCGGATAAGCGATGCCTTATTTGTTCAGACTTCGCCTGACACAAACTTTAAGGGGTTTACATATGAGCATGACTAGACGAGACATGTTGAAATTCACAGGTGTTAGTGCAGCAGCCGCTGCCATGACAGGATGCGGAGCAGCCGCTGGCGGCGCAACTCCCGCAGCAGATGCTTCCAAAATGGGAAAAGCTCCCGTTCCAGCCGCAACCGGTAAACGGGTTGTTGTTGTCGGTGCCGGCCCTTCCGGTCTGACCATTGCCAAGTATCTGAAAAAACGCAACAAAGCGGTTGACGTTGTTCTGATCGACAAACGCGCGGTCTTTATGTCCGGATTTATCAGCAATCTGGTCGCGACCGGTATCCTTCCACTTGATTTCATCACCCATGACTTCCTCGCCGGTGCACGAAACAGCGGTTACCACTTCCTGCAGGCCACCGTGGTAGACGTTGATAAAAAAAGCAAAACCGTTTATACAAACGAAGGCAGTCTGAACTATGACGTACTCGTCCTGGCTCCCGGTATCGATTACGACTACTCCCGCTGGACTAACGGTGACATGGCCCTCGAAGAGCGCCTCAAGACCCAGTACCCTGCGGCATTTATCCCAGGCAGCGAGACACTGACACTCAAATCCAAAATCACCGACTTTGAAGGCGGCAACTTTGTTATCACCGTTCCCGGCGGTAACTACCGATGTCTGCCCGGACCATACGAGCGCGCATGCCTCGTGGCCGACTACATCAAGAAAAACGACATTAAAGGGAAAGTCATCGTTCTCGATGAAAACCCCAACATCACCATCAAAGCCGACGGTTTCCACTCTGCATTTAAAACGCTCTATCCGGATATCGTCGAGTATATGCCAAGTACCACCATCAGCAAAATTGATCTGGACAACAAAGTGATCCACACCGAACTGGGTGAAGAGATCGAATTTGAAGATGCAGCCCTCTACCCACGCGTTCGCGGCAACAAACTGCTCGAAATCGTCGGCGTCGCCAAAGACAGCGTCTTTAATAAAATGGAAGCGGACATCGATCCGTTTACCTACCAGTCCAAAGTCGATCCGGACATCTTCTGTACCGGTGACGTCCGACCCATGGGCTTCTCCAAATCCGGCAACACCGCCAACACCGAAGGTAAAATTGTCGCAGAATACATCGACATGCACCTGAGTGGCAAAAAACTGGGCCGCGATACCTGGAAATCCCCACTGACCATCTGCTACTCCGCCGTTACCAGCGATCCCCTTAAAGCGGTATCCGTTAACGCCGAATATGCCTACAACGATGAGAAAAAAGCCTTCGGCTTCGCCAATGCCGGCACCATGGAAAAATGGAACAGCAAAGACGGTGTCAACGCAGGTAAAGGCCTTATCGAATGGGGCAAAGGCCTCTATCGGGACTTCTTTATGTAATTTTCTCCGCAGAAGCACCTCTTCTGCGGACCTCTTCTTTAGAACGATCACACCATTAAAGATTCATCTCACCGTGCCGCTCGTTCTAAATAACCCTTTTAAGACAATTTAACCAGAATGTTTTGGAGTGAAAATGGATCGAAGAAATTTCCTAAAGGTTGTTGCCGCAGGTACGGCCGTGATGGCGGTGAGCCCGTCCATGATTTCAGGACGCCTCTATGCCGACGACGGCACCCTGTATGCGGCCTATGAAAAGGTGCAGCTGGTGGATGCCGCCGGCAACCCCATCAAGGCCTCCGGACTCAAACCGGAAGTCAACTATATTTTTAACTACCCCCATGTCGGAACCCCCTGCCTGCTTTTAAACCTGCCGGGAAAAACCGACGTGGATGTCAAACTCAAATCGGAATTCGGTGAAGAGTATGTTTGGAAAAGCGGTGTCGGCAAGGATCGCTCCATTGTCGCCTACTCGGCCATCTGCAGCCACCAGATGACCCACCCGACACCCAAAGACAGCTTTTTCCAGTACGTCCCGACGACAAAAAAAACCATGGCCTATGACAAAAGCGGCATCATCGTCTGCTCTTCCCACCTCTCCGCGTACGACGCGAAGGCCGGTGCGAAGGTGCTTGCCGGTGCCGCCGGACAGCCCCTGGCGTCCATCGTGCTCGAACACAAAGACGACGATACCCTCTGGGCGGTCGGTGTGCTGGGTGCGGACAAGTTCCACGACTATTTCAAGAGCTTCAAGCCCGAACTCAAAGAGTTCTACAACGGCAGCCGCGAAGCGAAAAAACTCGTGAAATTCTCCGCCAAAACCATTCCGTTGACCGAGTTTTCCCAAGAGCTCATTCAATACTGATAGGATACGCAACATGCAAAGACGAGACTTTCTAAAAAACACCCTCGCCCTGACCGGTGTGGCGGCTCTGCTTCCCGTGGTGGATGGCTCCAAGCTGTTTGCCAACGACGATGCCGCCGAACTGCGCCGTTTCGAACGCCAATACATCAAATATGGCGGAAAAGATGCCGTAGACGGCAGTGCGATCATTAAAATGAACATTCCGGAGTATCCGGAAAACGGCGGTACCGTGCCGGTCGAAGTGGAAATCGACCACCCCATGGCAGATGACAACTACATTGCCAAGATCACCGTCTTGGTTGAGCTGAACAAAGGCAAGCATGTCATCACCGCCAACTACACCCCGGCTAACGGTCTGGCCTACCTCTATGTCAACGCCAAACTGGGCGGCACCCAAAACGTCGTCGTTCTGGCCGAAACCAACACGGGTAAAGTCTATACCCACAAGAAAAAAATCAACGTCGCCCTCGGCGGATGCGGTTAAGGAGTACACATGGAACGACGCGGTGTAGTAAAAATCACGGAAAAAGATTATAAAGTCGGCGATGTCGTCAAGGTTCAAGCGGTGATTATCCACCCCATGGACACCGGTTATCAGAAGGACCAACACTCCGGACAGATCAAACCGAAGTTTTATGTTCAGAGCATTACCGCCTTTTTTAACGACGCAAAGGTCGCGGAATTCGAAGTGGGCGTTTCGGCCAGTGCCAACCCCAAAATCGTCTTCCCCTACAAGGTAACCGGCCCGGGTACCCTGAAGGTGATTTTTGAAAACAGCGAAGGCGAAAAAACCGAAAAGACGACAAAAGTCGCCCCACAATAAGGAGCCCCCATGAAATTGTCAATTCTTTCGTTGCTTCTGGTTCTGCTTTGCGCCGCCGGCCTTCCGGCCGCGGATAAAAAAGCCGAACTCATGGGCGAGATGAAGGCCATGCTAAACGCCATGGAAGAGATCCAAAGCGGCGGTCTTTACAGCTGCGGCGACTGCATGAAAGGCGGCGTCAAAAAGCTGCAAGACGCTTTGAAATCCCTGGAATCGGAAGATGTCAAGGAGATTCTGCCCAAGGGGCAGGAGTACGCCTACAAGTTTGCACAAAAACGTGCCCAGATGCTTAAACTCTACTCCGACGACCTCGTCAACGCCGTTAACGAGAACCGGATGGACGATGCCCTGCAGGATTACACCCAGCTGCTTCGTGAGTGTACCTCCTGCCACATCCGGATCCGTAACTGGTAATCCGGCTTCATTTTTAGCCTCCTTCAACCTTATCGTCCCCCTTCGGGGGGATATTTTTTCTTCCTAATGGTACAATCTGCGAAAACTTCCGAGGATATAACCCCATGAAACGTATTGTGCTTGCCACCTCCAACCAGGGCAAGGTCCGCGAGATCAAAATGCTGCTTGAGGGCTGGGACGTCGTCGCCTTCACCGACATCCTGGGCCCCATGGAGATCGTCGAAGACGGCGACAGCTTCAAGGCCAACGCCATCATCAAAGCCAAAACCATCTACGAAAAACTCAACGATCCGGAGTGCATCGTCCTCTCCGACGACAGCGGTATCAGCGTCGATGCCCTGGAGGGTGCTCCCGGTATCTACAGCGCCCGCTATGCCGGGGAAAAGGCCGACGACAAGGCCAACCTCAACAAGCTGGTCGATGCCCTAAAGGCCAAGGGGCTCACCCAATCCCCCGCCCACTACACCTGCGCCGTGGCCATCGCCTCCCTCTACGGGATCGAAACGGTCCACGGCTGGATGCACGGCACCGCCATCACCACCGCACGGGGCGATCAGGGCTTCGGGTATGATCCGATCTTTATTCCGGAGGGGTACGACAAGACCCTGGGCGAGCTGGATGACGCCGTTAAAAAGCGCCTCTCCCACCGCTCCAAGGCCTTCCGTCTGGCGACCCTGATGGTCAAAGACCGTTAAGGAGGGGGGCGTGTTTGTTTTTGCCGATACCCGTGCCTATGAAGACATTATGCTTCAAAAGGAGCACAATCCGGAGTTTGACGCCCTGGTGATCCGGAGAATTACCGACTTCGACGACCTGGTCGAACACCTCCGCACTTTGGATCCGGAGGAGGAGATCGCCGTCTTCTTAAATGCCCTGGCGTACCGGGGCAGTATCCTCACCGTCGTCCCCAAAATCGCCGCGGACTGCGGGCGGCTCTGAGCCGTCCAGCTGCCGACCCAGTTTGGCCAGGCGGGTTTTTAGCAGCCCCGCATCCCCGTCCCGCTGAAAATCACGGGTCGCCTCCAGCAGGCGTTCCATCACCGCCTCTTTCTCTTTCTGGCCTAAACGCTTGCGGTTTTTCACCAGCTGTTTGAGCCAGAGCCAGAGCAGTTGCAGCGTGTACATCACCAGAAACGGCGCCGTCATCACCAGCATGTAGCGCCCATACGCATCCAGATCAAAATGATTCCAGTAGGCCAGTCCGGAGCCCGCGGCCATGGCCACCAGGTAATTGACCCGCCGATCCAGGGGTGAGATAATGGAGATGAGATAAAGCAGGATCATCGTCCCCACCAGCAGCAATCCCGCATGCAGCCCCAGCCAGGCGAAAAAACTGCCGATGGCACTGAAGACCTCGTAGATGTCCGTAACGATCTCCCGGGTCCCCTCGACCCCCGCGCTGATTCCTTCGGAAAGCGCCTTTATCTTTGCTGCCACCAGGTCCGGAAAGTTCCGGATATCTTCCATCATGGATGCCATGACGCCCCCTTTTCTTAGAATCGATTAAGCTATTTTAGGAAACCATTGCAAAAACTTCTCTCAAGGGGGTCACGGATGCAGTACGACGTTATCGTCATCGGAGGGGGTGGCGCCGGCCTCATGGCCGCCCTCGAAGCCGCCGCCTCCGGAGCCAAGACCGCCCTTTTCAGCAAAACCGCCCCCAACCGCAGCCAGAGCGTCATGGCCCAGGGCGGGATCAACGCGGCCCTGGGCAACGCCGGGCCTGACTCCGTCGAGGATCACACCGCCGACACGATCAAAGGGGGTGCGGGCCTGAGCGATCCGGAGTGTGCCGCCCTGCTCTGCGGCAAGGCTCCGGAGATCATCGCCCTGCTTGACCGCCTCGGCACTCCCTTTAACCGCAATGAAGCAGGTCAGATTGCCCAGCGCCCCTTTGGCGGGGCTAGCCGCAAGCGCACCTGCTACAGCTCCGACATGACGGGCCACGCCATCGTCCACACCCTGTATGATCAGGCCCTGCTGCAAGAACATCTCGACATTTTCAGCGAATACGCCCTGCAAGAACTGCTAACCGATAGCGGCACGGTGTGCGGTGCCGCCCTGGTGGAGATCGCCTCCGGAGCGCTGCACAATGTATCGGCCCCCTCCGTCATTCTGGCCACGGGCGGCTATGCCAGCATCTTTTTTCACCACACCACCAACATCCCCAATACCACGGGCGACGGCCTCGTTGCCGCCCTTCGTGCAGGTGCGGCCTTGAAAAACATGGAGTTCGTGCAGTTTCACCCCACCACCCTCAAAAGCAGCTCGCTGCTGATTAGCGA
>QKHD01000141.1 GCA_003250175.1 Helicobacteraceae bacterium | reverse complement strand
TTATTTTTTTGCAGGATTTTTACAAACTGAGCGATTCGTCTATAGAAGAGTACAAAGAGGATGTTCTTAAATCCCGGAAGGTAGAGCTGAAATCGCAGATCGATACAGCCAGCAAGGCGATTGAGAGTTTTTATCTGCGCTCCACTCCGGAGAATATCTCCCACAGCGTGATTGAAAAATCCGATGAATTTCTGGCGATAATCAACGATTTTTACGAGACCAACAAAAACCGCTACACACCTTCCGAGCTGCAGGCGAAACTGTTGGAGTTCATCAAAAACTACCGCTATGATCAGGGTGTGGGGTATTTTTGGATTAACGATTTTAACTACAAGATGGTCATGCACCCCATCAAACCCTCCTTTGACGGAAAACGCTTTGTCAATACGCCCCAGGTGCCCTTCGTCGAGCTGGGGGTTAACGCCCTCAAAAAAAGCGGCCAAAAAAGTGCCGTCATCTCCTACACATTTCTCAACCCAAAAAGCGGCCAGTATGAAAGCAAGGTCTCCAACGTCTTTGTTTTCACTCCCTATAACTGGATCATCGGCACCGGTGCCTATGCCAGCCACCTTGAACAGAAACTGAAATTAGAAGCCAAAAAGGTCATCGACGCCCTTCGCTACGGATCAAGCGGCTATTTCTGGGTTAATGATATTGACGGTGTGATGATCTCCCACCCCAAAGCCGAAATGGTGGGAAAAAACTTTGCCAACGACCCCAAGGCTCCCTTTGTCCAGCTGGGAATTGATATTGCCCACGCCAAGGGGGAAGATTTCGCCGCCTACTCCTTCCCCAAGGCAAACTCCACCAAACCCGAACCCAAACTCTCCTATATCAAATACTTTCCGGAGTGGAAATGGATGATCGGCACCGGTACCTACATCGACGACATCGACGCCCAGGCCGCCCTCTACAGTGAGAAAAACCACGAGAAAATCTCGACCACCGTCGCCCAGCTCTTTTTGTATCTGATTCCCTGCATTTTGCTGGTGATTTTTGTCAATATCTGGCTGAGCAACAAGGCCGTGCTCCAGCCCATCGCCGTACTCAAAGACGTCGCCAACGACCTGGCAAGCGGCGATGGCGATCTGACCAAGCGCATCATCCTCAAATCCAAGGACGAGCTGGCCGAAGCAGCCGGTGCCATCAATCGGTTTATCGAAAAAATCCACCTCACAGTGGACGAAGCCAAAAAGGCCTCCATTGAAAATGCCTCCGTGGCGGATGAGCTGAGTGCCACCGCCAACACCATCGGCCGCAAGGTTGAGCTATCTACCGGGATTATCAGCGCCACCACCGAGAGTGCCAACAACATGAGCGCCGTACTGGAAAAGAATGTGGAAGACGCTGTAAAAACCTACAGCAATATCGAAAGTGCCAACGCCAAGCTGGTCAATGCGGAAAGCGATATCAGCTCCCTTATCGACAAGATCAATCTAACAGCGGAAACCGAACTGGAGATGGCCAACCAGCTCTCCCAGCTCAGCAACAATGCCGAACAGGTCAAGGATGTCCTGACCGTCATCTCCGATATCGCCGAGCAGACCAACCTCCTCGCCCTTAACGCCGCCATCGAAGCGGCCCGGGCCGGTGAACACGGCCGCGGCTTTGCGGTCGTGGCCGACGAAGTGCGCAAACTGGCGGAACGCACCCAAAAGAGCCTGATCGAGATCAACTCGACCGTTAATATTATTGTGCAGAATATCATGGAGTCCTCGTCCAAGATGAGCGAAAACTCTAAAGAAATCCAGAGCCTCGTCACCCTCTCCCAAGACACGGGCGCCAGTATTCACGAAAGCAAGGGGCTGATGAACATGGCCCTGAATGTTGCCAAGGAGTCCGAAAATATCTCCCTGGGGATCGCCCAGAATATTAAAAAAATCTCCACCGAGCTGCTCAGCGTCAACGAAGCCTCATTCTCCAACGCCCGCAGCGTCGAAGAGGTGGCCAGCGCGGTCGAACACCTCTCGGAGCTCTCCGTCTCGCTTAACCTCAAACTTGAAGAGTTTAGAACCTGATCCGGTTCTAAAACCACCCTAGCAGGGCAGCTCGATTTCAAATCGTGCGCCCGATTCGGTGTTGCTCACCCGTATATTTCCACCCAGACTATCCTGAACAATCATCCGTGACAGATAGAGCCCGATTCCCGTGCCCGACTCGCCCTTGGTGGTGTAGTAGAGCTCGAACATGTGAGGCAGACTTGCCTCCGGAATCCCGCCGCCGTTGTCTTCCAAAATGATATGGATATGGTTTTCCATCTCCTCGATCCGGATGGTAATGCGTGGCGCTTCGATGCTGCGCTCTTTAAAAATATCAACGGCGTTGCCGATTAGGTTGATCAAAACCTGCTGCAGTTCACTTTCAAAACCGGTAAGCATGTACCCGTCCTGCCCCTCCAAACGGATGGCGACGCCGGCTTGTTCGATGGGGCGCTGCAAAAGCTGCAGGGTCTTTTCCAGGCAGTTTTCCAGCAGAAAACTCTTTTTCTTTTTATCCGGGCGGAAATAATTTCGGAACTCGTCAATCGTTTCGCTCATGAAACCGATGTGGCTCATGACGTTTTTCTCCACTTCCCTCACGCCGTCCTGGTCCAGCTCACCCAGACGGTAGCGATCGGCTCCGTCTTGAACCGTCAGACCGATGGCCGTAAGCGGCTGCTTAAGCTGGTGGGCGATCACCCCGATGAGGTTGCCCAGCGATGCTTTCTGGTACTGCTTGATCATCAGGGCTTCCTGGCGGCGGTTTTTCTCCAGGGCTTCGTCGATTCTTAGCTCCAGCTC
>QKHD01000304.1 GCA_003250175.1 Helicobacteraceae bacterium | reverse complement strand
TATCTCGATATCCGGTTGGTCTTTAGTTTTGAGGGGCTGGTGGTGGCGTCCTGCTTTTATTCGCTTCCTTTCATGGTGCAGCCATTACAGGCCGGGTTCGAGGGGATGAACCGCTCCATCATCGAGGCAGCCTATACGTTGGGAAAATCCCGCCTGCAGACCCTCTGGTCGGTCATGCTGCCCAATATGTACCCGTCGATCCTGACCGCCACCATTATCACCTTCGCCCACACCATGGGCGAATTCGGCGTGGTGCTCATGGTGGGCGGCAGCCAGAGCGGCGAGACCAAGGTGGCCTCCATCGCCATTTACGAAGAGGTGGAGTCTTTGGAGTGGGCCACGGCGCATCTCTACTCGATCATTCTGGTGGCTATCAGTTTTACGGTTTTACTGAGTGTCTATTTTATTAACCGCAAGAGCGTGGTGAAGGTGATCAAATGATCCGTATCTCCGTAAAAAAACGCCTTTCCGGAGCCAACGGCTTTTTTGATCTGGACGTTTCGGGTGAAATCAAGGAGGGAAGTTTCCTTTCGCTAAACGGCAAATCCGGAAGCGGCAAGACCACCTTGCTGCGTATTCTGGCAGGCCTTGAAGAGGCGGACAGCGGGCAGATCACCGTCGATGGGCAGGTCTGGCTCGATACGGATACGGGCATTGTGCTCAAACCCCAAAAACGGGCCATCGGTTTTGTCTTTCAGGACTACTCCCTTTTTCCCAACATGACGGTGCGCAAAAATATCGCCTTCGCCTGCGAATCGGACGAGTACGTCGAGGAGCTGCTCGACATGGTGGAGCTGCGACAACTGGCGGAGCGTTACCCTTCCACCCTCTCCGGAGGGCAGCAGCAGCGGGTTGCTCTGGCCAGAGCCGTGGCCCGAAAGCCCAAGATCTTGCTGCTGGACGAGCCCCTTTCCGCACTGGACCGCGAAACGCGTACCCGTCTGCAGGATGAGATTTTACGGGTGCATGACCGCTTGGGCATTACGACCATCATGGTCTCCCACGATATTGCGGAGATGTTCAAACTGACCAACCGGATGTGGCTGATGAAAGAGGGGCGGGTGCTGCGCGACGATACGCCGGGCAATATCTACTCCGAACACCACGGCAGCCGGAAGTTCTCCTTTGTGGGTGAACTGCTGGCGTTAAGAGAGGCGGACGTGCTCTTTGTGGCGACGGTGGCGGTCGGCTCCAATATCAGCGAGGTAGTGCTGACCGCCGCGGAAGCGGCCAAGTTGCGGGTGGGAGACCGGGTGATGATCGCCTCCAAGGCCTTTAACCCGATTGTGCAAAAGATCGAGGACGACGCGTAGTTATTTCCGGAGCTGGCAGAGGTTTTTGATAAAGGCCTGCTTCATCTTTTTGAGGTCGTTATCGTAGTTTTCCAGGGAGTTGTGGGCCTCGGTGTCGTAGTGCTCGTGCACCACGGCCAGATCCTGGGTGTAGCGTTTGTACTGGGTCGCATGGGAGGCCAGCTTGGCCTTGAGGAAATCGGGCTGGTTGTTCTGCTGCAATGAGTCCAGGTAGGCGATGGCCCCGTTGAGCGCCGCTTTGCGCTGCTCCATATTCTGATTGTCCTTGGCATTTTGCAAGGTGGCCTGCAGCACCTCCACCATGCTTGAAGGCAGCCAGGAGAAGGTGCGTTTTTCCATGGTGAACTTGCCGTCTTTGTTCATGACGATGTCGGTGATCTGAATGGCGGAAAAGCGCTGCAGTTGGCTCTTGGTCAGAGCCTGGGACTGCTGATAGGCCTGCTCGTCAATCTGGATAGAAGCGACCTTTTCATCCAAGGAGAGCAGTTTATCCGTCCACTTCTTTACCCCTTCGTTTTTCCGTTTGATCGCCTCCATCACCCGCATGACGACCTGATCGGCCCGGTGGGTAACGTGGCCCGTTTCGGTTTCGAAAATGGGACGGAATTTCTGGGTGCCTTCGACCATCTCGTGCAGGATTTTTGGAATCTTGGTGATCTTCTCCACCTGGGACGCCATCTCGAAAAAGCGCTCCGCAAAGGCGGAGAGCATCAGGCTGCGGTAGTTGTCCGTATAGTTTTTGGCCAGCTGGTTCAGGGTGGCCTGGAGCTTGGCGTCACTGTTGAGTCTGGTATTCAGCTCATCGATCCGAGTCTCCGGAGCCTCCTCAAGGGCGTGTTTGATAAAGAGGGTTTTTAAAATCCCGAAGATGACAGAGGGCACCTTGTCCAGATCAAGGTCGTCGTAGCTTTTTAGTTCGGCCATATTGGTCGGGGTGCGTTTGGTCACGACGGAGAGCAGTTTGCGGATAAAGTCCTGCAGGTTACGCTCTTTGCGCTTGGGGGCAACCTGCAAACCGGCGGGCAGGGCATCTTCCGTGGGTTCAAGCTCGAAATGCACCATCTCCTCTTCCATACGACTGGGGTCTTCCAGCAGCTCTTCGATGGCGGCAAGGAGCTCGTTGTAGTCGGCGGCCTCTTTTTCTCTGGCCAGTTTTTCCTGCAGGTAGGTGTTGTATTTCTGCTGCAGCTCCCGCAGATCGACGGAGAGGGCGGGGTAGTCGACTTTCAGGGCCTGGAGGCGGCGGATGATCTTTTCCAATCGCTCCAGCTGCTCCGGAGAGTCAACGGCCAGACCGGCTTCGAAGAGCTTCTCTTTTTCGGCCGATGCCTTTTCCAGGGCCTTGTTGGCGCTGTCGTCCAGGGGGATGTGGGTGGCGAGGCCATTGTATTTGCGAAGCCCCCGGGTGATCCGGAAGTTCTCAATGGTGCCAAAACGGATGACGAAGTTCTGGCCGTTTTCATCATCCCTCAGATCATAGT
>QKHD01000378.1 GCA_003250175.1 Helicobacteraceae bacterium | reverse complement strand
CTGCGGCACTGGCGGTCATCATGACCGGGCGCATCCGTCGCATAGCCCCTTTGGTGACGACTTCATAGGCACCCATGCCTTGTTCGCGCAGCTGGTTAAAGTAGTTGACCAGCACCACCCCGTTGAGCACGGCGATCCCCAGCAGGGCGATAAAACCGACGGAAGCGGGAACCGAGAGGTAGAGATTGCTCACAAAGAGCCCCACGATCCCCCCGATTAAGGCAAAGGGAATATTGGTAAGCACCAGTGCCGTCTGACGAAGGGAACCAAAGGTCAAAAAGAGCAGGAAAAAGATCAGTGCCAGCGCCAGGGGCACGACGATCATCAGGCGCTCGAAGGCACGCTCCTGGTTTTCAAACTGGCCGCCCCAGTTGACAAAATATCCGGCGGGCAGCTCCAGCTTCTTTTGAAAGAGGGCCTTGGCCTCTTCGACAAATCCGGACATGTCCCGCCCCTCCACGTTGGTCTGCACAATGGAAAGCCGCATGCCGTTTTCGTGCTCGATCATGACCGCTCCGGAGGTGCGTTTGAAGCTCACCAAAGAGGAGAGCGGAATACTTCGGTTCTCTTTGAGGGAGATGGTGAGATCCTGCAGCTGGGAGATCGACCGGGTCGACGGCCCCTGCACCAGCAGCGGAATCCGTTTTAGCCCCTCGCGCACATCGCCGATCACAATCCCCTGCAGGTGCAGGGCGATCAGGCGGGTTAAAAACCCGATATCCAGACCCGAACGGGCGATCATGGCGTGGTTAAACTCCAGCTCAATATAGGAAACCCCCTCGTTTTGTTTGCGGTAGATATCCCGGGCTCCGGCAATCTCCGGAAGCAGGGTTTCTATCTTTTTGGCGATCTCGTTGATCTTTTCCGTCTCTTCGCCGAAAATCTTAATCGCCACGTCACCCCGCACACCGCTGAGCATTTCGCTCACCCGCATGTCAATGGGCTGGGTAAAGCCGTAGCCGATCCCGCCGAAGGTGGCCAGTACCTTGCGCAGCTCCTCTTTGAGCCACTCCACATCGGGCTGGCGCCACTCTTTTTTGGGTTTGAGCACCAAAAAGGTATCACTGTCATTAAGCCCCATGGGGTCCAGACCGATCTCATCCGTTCCCGTACGGGCGATGATGGAGAGCACCTCCGGAATCCGGTCGATGAGCGCATGCTGAATCAGCAGGTCCATATCCCGGCTCTCTTCCAAAGAGATGGAGGGCACCTTTTCGATTCCGATGATGAGGTTGCCCTCATCCATGGTGGGCATAAAGGTCTTGCCCACATTTAAAAACCCGACCACGGCCAGCGCCAGGGCCACGCCCACCGCACCGACCACCGCCTTGGGGTGGTGCAGCGACCATTTAAGGGCCGGTTCGTAGTGGCGCTCCAGCCAAAGCGTCATGCGCCCCTGGGAGTGAACCCCGGGCTTGATCAGGTAGACCGCCAGGGCGGGAATGGCCGTCAGGGTCAAAATCAATGAGGCCAGCAGGGCAAAAATAATGGTCAGGGCCACCGGGGCAAAGAGCTTGCCCTCCAGCCCTTGCAGGGTGAGCAGCGGGAGGAAAACGATCATAATAATGCTCACTCCGGAGACGATGGGCACCGCCACCTCTTTGGCCGCGTGAAAGACCGCCGTGGGGAGGTTTTCTCTGGTGCAGCGGGCATCCTGCAGGTGTTCGGTGATGTTTTCCACCATAACAACCGCCGAGTCCACCAAAAGCCCGATGGCAATGGCCAGACCGCCCAGACTCATGATATTGGCCGTCAGGCCAAAGTAGGCCATGAGGATAAATGCCCCTAAAACCGCCAGGGGTAAAATGATAGCCACGGCCATGGCAGAGCGGAAATTGGCCAAAAAGAGCAGCAGCAGGATGATAACGATAATCGTCGCTTCCATCAAGGCGCTCTCCACGGTGGCGACAGCTTTTTTAATCAGGTCGCTGCGGTCGTAAAAGAGGTTGATTTCCAAATCTTTTGGCAGCGACGGCTGCATGGCCGCCAGCTCCGCTTTCACCGACTCGACGATATGGGAGGCATCGGCGCCCCGCATGGAGAGAATGAGCCCTTGCACCGTTTCGCCCTTGCCGTCTTTGGTCACGAAGCCGTTGCGTTTGAGGGCACCGAAATCCACCGCGGCCACGTCGCCCACACGAAGGGTGCGGGCACCCTCCTGGCGGATAATGATGTTGGCCAGGTCTTCCAGGGTTTTGGCACGGTTGTCGTAGCGCACGAGGTAGAGCTCTTCGCCCCCGCGAAGACGCCCGAGACCGTCGCTTTGGTGGTTGTTTTCTATGACGCTGATCAGCTCTTCAAGCCCGATACCGTAGCGGGTCAGCGCCCCCATGTCCGGAGTGATCCGGTAGGTGCGGACCTTGCCGCCCAGGGCATTGACATCGGCGACGCCGTCGATGGAGCGCAGTCTGGGGCGGATGACCCAGTCCAAAACCTCCCGCCGCTCTTCCAGGGAGAGGGTGGGGGAGTCGAGGGTAAACATCAGCACCTCGCCTAGCGGGGTGGTGATAGGAGCAAGCCCGCCCTGCATGTTGGCGGGCAGGTCGCTCCGGATGGCGCTCAGGCGTTCACCGATCTGCTGGCGCGCCCAGTAGATGTCGGTGCCCTGGTCAAAGTCGACCGTAATATCGGCCAGGCCATATTTGGAGACCGAGCGCAGGTTGGACTGGCCGGGAATTCCCCGCAGCTCCTGTTCGATGGGGGTGGTGATCTGCATCTCCACATCCGCCGGGGTCATCCCCTCGGCCTTTAAAATCAGTTTGACCTGCACGGGGGAGACGTCGGGAAAGGCGTCGATG
>QKHD01000282.1 GCA_003250175.1 Helicobacteraceae bacterium | reverse complement strand
ATACATTAATATATACGCGTTTCCTCGCCTCCCAGATGAACGATGCCGTCTTGGAAACCCAGAACCTCTTTTTAAAATCTGCCTCTTCCGTCTTCAAAGCAAGCGGTAAGCGGGTGGTTTTTGACGGCTTCTACCGCGTGCTGGGTACGGGTGATAAGGATGCGCTGCTGCCGGATTTGAAACTGGGCGAGCCGATCAAGCTGGTCACCATTGAGCCCAATCAGCACTTTACCGAACCGCCAAGCCGCTACTCCGAGGCGGGTCTGGTCAAAGCCCTTGAAGGCATGGGTATCGGCCGTCCTTCCACCTATGCGCCGACCATCACCACACTTCAAAGCCGTCTCTATCTCGATGTGGACAAAAAACAGCTTATTCCTACCGAGATCGCCTTTACGGTAACCGAACTGCTGGAAAAACACTTTCCGGAGATCGTTGATTCCGGATTTACCGCCTCCATGGAAGACGAACTGGACGACATCGCCGAAAGCGACAAAGACTGGGAAGCCATGCTCTATAAGTTCTACGCCCCCTTTATTGAGAAGGTCCAGGACGGCAAAAAGAGCATCCAGAGCCTGAAAAAAGTCGAACCGACGGGGGAAATGTGTCCGGAATGCGGCAGCGAACTGGTTAAACGAAACGGCCGCTTTGGGGATTTTATCTCCTGCAGCAACTTCCCCAAATGCCGCTATACCAAAAACATCGGAAACGACGCGGCCCAGGAAGAAAAAGCCGTGGAGGCCACGGATGAAATCTGCGAAAAATGCGGTGCTCCCATGGTGCTCAAAGCAGGTCGGAACGGTAAGTTCCTTGCCTGCAGCAACTATCCCAAGTGCAAAAACACCAAGTCCCTGACGCCACCGGCCAAGCTGGATATCCCCTGCCCTAAATGCGGCAAGCCCCTGGTGGAGCGAAAATCACGCCGCGGTACCTTCTATGGATGCAGCGGCTATCCCTCCTGCGATTTTATCTCCACCCACAAACCGACGGAGAAAAAGTGCCCCGAATGCGGTATGCCCATGGCGCAGCGAACCTTTAGAAAAAAAGAGATTTTCGAATGTGTCGACAACAAGTGCAAACACCGTGAAGAGATTCCGGAGGGAAGTGAAGAAGCGTAACGCGCCGGCCGCCCTTTAGCAGGCGGCCATAAAGTCCTCGAACTTCTGTTTTAGCACGTTTCCTTGCCGACGCCACTGTACCGTAACATCTTCGGCATGGGCATAATTTTGCTCAATGCTCTCAAACAGAGCAAAATCCCTGTCGATCTTGGCCACAAACAGTCCCAACAGACGCTTCAGATCGTCTGTTGTATCCACATAGCGAAAAATTTCCTTGAGAATTTTCTTTCTATCATTCATCCGCTTGGCCGCACCGAAGGCATCGGCAATTCCCAGCAGATCATATTTAGAAAAGTATACCCCTGCGTTAAAGGGTGCCAGGATTTCGTCCTGCATCTCGTCAACGATCTGGTTTGAAATGGCTATGGCCTGGCCGTCGTACTGTATTTCACTCATGGCTTCTCCTTGATTATCTGATGATGTAGACGGGATCGCCCTCTTCCATCAATTCGTAAATTTTTTCTATATCCTGATTGAGGGTACGCACGCAGCCGTGACTGGCATTTTTACCGATGCTGGCAGGGTTGCTGGTGCCGTGAATGGCGTAGGATTTCCCGATATTGAGCGCATAGTTACCGATGCTGCCTCTAAAACAACGCTTGTTTTGCTTCAGATCATCTGCGTAGCGCTTCTCTTTTTCCATAAACTTGGGAATGCACCACTCGATTCCCTTGGGATCGTGCACCTTCCAGCGCACTTTATAGTCACCCGGCTCCGTAAAATAGCAGTTGCCTCCCTCTTCTTTGGGAAGGCAGCGATCCAGTCCCACCGCCACCGGTGCGCGGAAGATCACTTTTTTACTCGTGCTGTTTTGGTGTTTTTCAATGACCCGCAGCTCGAAATCGGACTTGTCAACGATAATGTAGCGCTCGATATTCGAAGGTCGGCGTTTTTGGGGCTTGGGGCGGTAGAGCTCTTCGAGATGCTCGCTGTTAACCCACAGCTCTTCCCGGCTTTTTTGCCAGCGCCCGCCGGGGAAGTATCCGGAGATCTTGATCCACTTGCCCATCTTTTCGTAGGCGGTGAAACGGCGCCCTTCAAACCAGATATCCACAATCTGCCCGTTGGGAGCGCTTTTAAGAATCGTATCCCGGCTCATCTCATAGGTCTTGGGCTCCATGACTTCGATCCGTTCTCCGCTGATCGCCCCCTGGAGCATGCCGCTGCCCGCAAGCACCAGCCAAACCCAGAGGTTAGCGATACGACCGTACATACGCTCTCACCTCCTCATCCATCGAAAATATTGCCTCCAGACTCTCCGGAGGCGTGTGGCCAAACCGTTCATGTGCCGCAATGATCAGGCGCGAAATATCCAAAAATCCGCAACTGCCTTCCAAAAAGCGCCCGATGGCGGCTTCGTTGGCCGCGTTGATAATAGCACCTTTTGATGGATGACGCAAGATTTCGTCCTTGATCTCCCAGATACCGTAACGCTCCGCTGTGATTTTTCGAAACTCCAGCCTGCCGATCTCCACCAGATCGACCGGTTCGAGCACCGCCTCCCTGGGGTCAAGCCCCAGGGCAAAGGCGATGGGGAGCTTCATGTCCGTATGGGCCATGTGCGCCGTGGTGCTTCCGTCGGCAAAATCGATCAGGGCATGAATAATGGAGCGGGTTTCAATGAGGGCGTCAAATTCGGGTGTGCCGTCGAAACGGTTTTGAAAGAGCCAGTGGGCTTCGATGAGTTCAAA
>QKHD01000368.1 GCA_003250175.1 Helicobacteraceae bacterium | reverse complement strand
GTCTGACCAAGGGGCAGGCATCACCCACCAGCCAGCCGGGCTTTACCACGCCGGTGCAGGTAAACGGTGTCTTTAACGCCCCCTTTAACCCCATCGCCACGGCCATTTCCCTGGGTGGGGGCTTTGTCTCCCGGGTGAGCACGGCCCACCGCGACCATGCCGTTGCGGTGATCAAGGAGGCTATCCTTCATCCGGGCTACGCCCTGGTGGATATTTTTCAGCCGTGCCCCTCCTTTAACAAACTCAACACCTTTCAATGGTTTAAAGAACACGTCTACGAGCTGGATGCTTTGCACAACTCCGCAGACCCGACCGCCGCTTTTGCCCGCGCCATGGAGCAGGGGCAATTTGCCATCGGGGTCTTTTACCGCGAGGTGAGGGAGCGCTTTGATGCCTTTTTATGGAAAGGTCGCCGACCCCGAAAACCGTGGGAACTCACCCATGACCCCAAGGCGATTCAAGCACTCTTCAACGAGCAGGACTAAAGCCGCTCCGACCCCCAGGAGATGGCGTCGATGCCGTACTTTTTACGAAGCTGCAGACTGGCATCCTGCAGCTTGCCGTAGCGCCGGTCTTCCTCATGGTGAAAGAGCGAATGCACCGCTTTTTTCGAATCCAGCCCTGATACACTCATCCCGATATAGCTGATCGCCTGGGTCGGGTAGACGTCCAGCTTTGTCAGCTCCTCCATGGCCATGTCCTTAAAGAGCTTTTCCGAAAAGGGGCGTTTGATGGTGAGGCTGTGGCTGTTTTTATTCCCCGTGTCGTACTTGACCTTGAAATAGTAAGTGGTGGGCTTGCCCTCCAGCCTGGCGACGGTGTAGGCCAGGTGCTTGGCCAAAATCACGCAGCGGCGCGCATACTCCGCACGGTCCGTAATGGGGGCGAAGGTGCGGCCGATGCCGATGCTTTTGCGCTGACGAAAGGACTGGATCGTGGTGTCGTTGATGCCGTAGATGAGGCGGTGAATGTCTTTGCCGGGGCGGCCGAGGCCGTCTAGGAGGTGGTTCATCTCCTTGAGCTGGGCGATGGTCTTGACCCCGTAGCCGTGCAGCTTGGCCGCCATGCGCCGCCCGATTCCCGGAAACGCCTCGATCTTCATGGGATCGATGGCTTTGGAGACATCATCCGGCCAGAGCACGCGGGTGCCGAAGGGCTTGGCGGAGGTGGTGGCGATCTTGGCGTAGGTGCGGGTGTGCGACGCCCCGATGGAGAGGGGGAGGTCGAAGTACTCCAGCACCTCCATCTTGAGGTTTTGGATAAAGCTCTCCACCTCATGGTCGGCGATCCAGCCGCCCACGTCGCCGTAGAATTCGTCGATGCTCGCCTTTTCCAGCACGGGGATGCGCTCTTGCAAAAAGGCAAAGAGCTTGGCGGAGAGGGTCTGGTAGAGGCTCATGCGTGCGGGCCGTACCTGAAGCGTAGGGCAGATGCGCAGCGCTTCGCCCAGCCCCATCACCGACTTGACCCCGAGTTTGCGGGCTTCGTACGAAGCGGTGACGATCATGCCCCGGATGCGGCCGTTTCGTTCCACAAAGTATTTGCGCCAGTCCGCATCGCCGAACTTGTCGTAATACATCGCTCCGGAGAAGGCCCCGGTGGTTTCGATAAAGGGCACCTCTTTTTTGGGCGTAATGCCGAATATGGCCGTATCGTCGCGGTTGGCGATGGCCAGGGGCTTGCCCTTGAGGCTCGGGTCAACGGTGCGCTCGGCGCTGGCAAAGTAGCAGTCCAGGTCAATATGGATAATCATAAAAGGAAGTGTAGCCAAAGGCGGTAACGTGGATACCATGGCATGACAAATTGACGGTTTTTTGGTAAACTTTGAGGATTATGACTATTCAAACATCGCAAATTTCTTTCGATCGGTCTGTGTATGTCAATGAAAAGGGCGCCAAGGAAGCGCCGGCGGCAACCCCCGCCGAAGCCCTGAGCCAAGAAGAGGAAACGGCCTCCAAAACGGAGGAGGAAACCGCGACCAAAAAGAGCGATTCGCCCACCTCCTATCTGGACGACCCGGCCCTTCGCCAGATGGTCTCCGAGCTGCAGGCCCGTGATTCGGAAGTGCGCGCCCACGAGGCGGCCCACATTGCCGCGGGCGGCGGGATCGTCCGGGGCGGGGCCAGCTTTAGCTACCAGAAGGGGCCCGATAACAAACTCTACGCCATCGGCGGCGAAGTGCCCATCGATGCCTCCACCGAGTCCACTCCGGAGGCGACCATCGCCAAGATGCAGCAGGTGCGCAGCGCCGCCATGGCCCCGTCTAACCCCAGCTCCACCGACTACAAAGTCGCCGCCAACGCCATGATGGCGGAAATGCAGGCCAGAGGGGAGCTGATGGCCCAGCAGGCCGAAGAGGCCAAGGCGCAACAAGAGCAGGGCGGTGAGCCGACCGTCCGGATCGATGTGAAGGGGTGAGTATGCGGCTCTTTATTTTCCTGACGTTCTTTGCCACCGTACTCTTCGCCACACCTCCATACAATCCCCTTACTCCGGAGCAAAAGCACATCATCGAAGACAAAGGCACCGAAGCCCCCTTTACGGGAAAATACAACGACTTTTTCGAAGCGGGCACCTACGTCTGCGCTCGTTGCAATGCGGAACTTTTCCATTCGACGGACAAGTTTAAATCCCACTGCGGCTGGCCCAGTTTCGATGACGAGATCAAAGGAGCCATCAAGCGCGTTCCGGACCAGGACGGCTACCGCACGGAGATCGTCTGCGCCAACTGCGGGGCGCATCTGGGTCACGTTTTTGAAGGCGAAAAGATGACCGCCAAAGACACCCGCCACTGCGTCAACTCCCTTGCGCTT
>QKHD01000146.1 GCA_003250175.1 Helicobacteraceae bacterium | reverse complement strand
GAATGTTGGCGTTGCAGGCTTTGAGAATCTCCACGACCACGCTGTCAAAGAGCGCGGCATAGATCAGGTGTTCCACCGTAATGTATTCATGTTTTCTTCGTTTGACTTCCCGAATGGTGGTGACCAGGAGTTTGTTAAGGCTTTTACTTAGCATTTAATCCTCTTCTTCGATGGTACATTTGAGGGGGTATCCGTTGGCCTTGGCCATGGAATGCACCTGCTGAACCTTCATCACGGCGATTTCATGGGAGTAGATGCCGCACAGCCCGCTTCCGTTGTTGTGTACGCTCTGCGTGATGGCGACGGCCTCCTCCTCATTCTTATAGAAGACGCGTTTGAGCACGTCGATCACAAACTCCCAGGTGGAGAAGTGGTCGTTGTGCATGATAACTTTATATTTTTTCGGTTTTCGTACGGCAACGCTGACCTCTTCGGAACTCTCCGTATGAGTGTTCAATCCCAATGCACTATCCTTTAACGACTGATTTGGTATAAATTCATACTTTTGCGCACATATAAATCATACTATTTTTCTCTACATTGTACGGAAAAGAACTTTAATAATTATGAACTTTTTTGTCTAAAAAATATGCAAAAAAGGAGAGGAAAGCCCCATGGAATCTATATTTACCGACTACCTTCAGGCAATCGTACACGCCGTTTTTACGGGCGTGCTGGGCATTTACCTTATCCTCAACCTCCAGTGGTACAGCTACCGCATCGAGCGGGTGATCTTCCGCCACAAAAAACAAAAATGGCACCTGCTCTTCTTTCTGGTACCGCTGATTACCTACTACGCCACGGAACGCTACTTCTGGGTTTTTCTCTTTTTCGCCTACCTGCCGCTCTTTATCGGCTGGTACGCCAAGCTGGATAAAAAGCTGGTCTTTACCGGTCGGGTCAAGCGTTTTTTCGGCTTTTTGATTCTGGTTACGGCGGCGGAGCAGATCAGCTGCTTCGGCAACTGCACCTACTACAGCGTACTCGTACCGCTGCTGCTGGCATGGGCGCTCAGCATGGCCACGGAAAACCTCTTTTTCCGCTATTACCGTGCCAAAGCACAGGGCAAACTGCGCAGCATGCCCGACCTGAAGATCGTGGCCATCACCGCCAGCTACGGCAAGACCAGCATTAAAAACTTTCTCCATCAGCTGATCGGAAACGACTTGGCCGCCTACAAGACCCCCAAAAGCGTCAATACCGAGATCGGCCTGATCGCCGACATCAACCAAAACCTTCCGGCAGATACCCAGGTCTATATCGCCGAGGCAGGGGCACGCCAGCGCGGTGACATCCTCACCATCACCCGCCTGCTCCAACAGCACTACGCCATTTTGGGCTGTGTCGGGCCCCAGCACATCGAGTATTTCAAAACCCTGGACAACATCAAGGCAGCCAAACGGGAGATTCTCGTCAGCCACAATATGCGCAAAGGGTTTGTGCATGAGAGCGCGGCGATTGAAGAGCAGCTGCTGGAAGTCTTCGGCGAACACAAGGGCGATGTCCGGATCGAAAACATCGTCTCCGATCTGGACGGCACCCGCTGGGATATTGTCACCAAAATCGAGCGCATCCCCGTTCACTGCAACCTGCTGGGCGGGTTTAACGCCACCAACATTACCGCCGCTTTCCTCTGTGCTCTCGAATTGGGAATCAAGCAAGAGGACCTCATCCGCCGTATCGCCCGCCTCAAGCCGGTCGAACACCGCCTGCAGCGTATTGATGCCGGGGGCAAGATCATCATCGACGACAGTTTTAACGGCAACATTGACGGCATGATGGAGGGCATCCGGATCGCAGAAAACTACTCCGGACGCAAGGTGATCGTCACCCCCGGTATCGTCGAAGGGGACGAAGCGCTCAATACCCAGCTGGCCAAACGGATCAACGAGGTCTTTGACCTGGCGATCATCACCAGCGACGTCAACCATGACCTTCTCTCCTCCCATATCGACCACGGGCGGCGCAAGCGGGTCTTTAACAAGGCGGGGCTGGAGATCATGCTGGCCCATGAAACCCGCGCCGGAGACCTGATCCTCTTTGCCAACGACGCCCCCAATTTTGTATAAAGGAGCCGCCATGAATGCCCTGCTTTCATCCCTTGACCGACTCAACGACTACACCGGCCGTTTTGCCGCCGGTGTGGTGATCGCCCTGGTGCTGCTGGTCACCTACGACACCCTCGCCCGCTACCTTTTCAGCGGCGGAAGCGTCGCATTACAAGAGCTGGAGTGGCACCTGCACGACATCCTTTTCATGCTGGGCATCTCCTTTGCCCTGCGCCATAAGGCCCACGTCCGGGTAGACCTCTTTTATGAAAAATACTCTCCCCGCCTCAAGGCGTGGATCAACCTGATCGGAGTAGTTTTTCTGGTGATCCCCTTCTCCGCCTTTATTCTCTACAACGGCGCAACCTTTGCGGCCGATGCCTATACTTACATGGAAGGCTCCCCCAACCCCGGCGGCCTGCCCTACCGCTACCTGATCAAAAGCCTCATAGCCGTCGCCTTCGGCCTCGTGCTGATCCAGAGCCTGGGCGAGATTTTGGCGTCTGTACGCTGCCTAAAAGGAGAGAGTTCCCGATGCGACTAATTATTAACGGAGAGACCCTGCAGTTTCCGGAGGCGAGTACGCTGCTGAATATCATGGAGAGTCTGAAAATCACCGACAAGGTCATGGCCTGCGCGGTCAATATGGAGATTGTCAAAAAAGAGGCCTGGGAAAGTTACACCCCCCAGGATGGGGACAAGATCGAGATGCTCCACTTCGTGGGCGGCGGGTAACTATTTTTTAGCGATCTTGTACCAGTAGTTGGCCTGA
>QKHD01000309.1 GCA_003250175.1 Helicobacteraceae bacterium | reverse complement strand
CCCATGTCACCGTAGATGTCGGGCACAATCCCTTAGCCGCCGAAGCTATAGCAAAGAAGCTGGGCGAAAGGAAAGTAATCCTAGTCTATAATACGCTCGAAGACAAGGATTACAAGAGCATCCTACGTATTTTAAAACCGAATATTTTACGGGTAGAGATCATCCCCATCGAGGATGTCAGGGCTTTGGACATCCGGACCTTGCAAAGCGTTCTGGACGACCTGAACATACCCTATCAAAATTTTATGCAAACCGATACTTCGAACCACTATCTGGTCTTTGGCTCGTTCAAGACCGTGGAAGCTTTTTTCAAGAGGGACAATGAAGAATAATACCATCGTCACGATCACCAACGTCAACGGATCCAAGAGTTTTACCCTCGGACAGCTTGGCAAGCAGGTGATCCGCTATGTTGTCTTTTTCTTCTTTTTGCTGATGGTGGTCAGTGCCATCATGATCTACTTCCTCTCCAGCAAAATCGACGAATACAAGCTGATTCAGGACAAATACCACCGCCTGCTGGTGAGCAACTCCAACCTGGAGATGAACATCAACAAAAAAGAGACTGAACTGCTGGAAATCCAGGAGAAAGTCTCCGATATCGAAGAGATGATCGGCCTGGAACCCAAGGAGGGCCTGGAGGCGGGCAACCGTCTGGACATCGCCGAGGTGGATGCCCAGGAGCGGCTTTTGATGCTGCGCAGCATCCCCAGCGGCCACCCGATCGATTACAAAGGGATCACCTCGGCCTTCGGCTGGCGGACCAACCCCATCCGGGAACAAAAACAGTTCCACACCGGTCTTGACCTGCGTGCCAGCATGAACACCCCCGTTTATGCGACTGCCGACGGTCTGGTTGAGGTTTCTAGGAAAAACTCTAAAATTGGTTATGGTAAACTCCTGGTTCTCAATCACGTTCTGGGCTTTAAGTCGCTCTATGCGCACCTGAACAAAATCGTGGTGAATCCGGGTGAGTTTGTCAAAAAAGGCCAGCTTATCGGCTACAGCGGCAACACCGGCTACAGCAGCGGGCCGCACCTTCACTACGAGGTTCGTTATATCGGCGTAGCCTTGAACCCGAAACATTTCATCGACTGGACTCTGAAAGACTACGGTCTGATCTTCGAGCAGGAGAAGAGGGTAAATTGGGAATCACTAGCAAAAGGAATCAAATGGCAATGGACACTTCTGAAACAACTGTCATCGCAAAAGGAACTAAAATAACCGGTAAAATCGACATTCAGTGCAAACTGCATATCGACGGTGAAATCGAAGGTTCCATTCACTCCGGAAATGTTGTCATCATCGGCACACCGGGGCTTGTCCGCGGCGAAGTTTACGCGGAGCGGCTGCTGGTAAGCGGTGAAGTTGTGGGTAATTGTGACTGTCAAAATATCGAGATTCTGGCCGGCGGCAAGATCGTGGGTGACATCGTCTCTTCCAACCTGATTATCGAAAGCCAGGGCTTCTTCGAAGGTACCAGCAAGATCAAGGTCAAGGAACAGCCCCTCGCCGTCAACACCCCGGACAAGAAAAAAGCTCTTTAATCTACGGCCCGCCTTTTGTCCGCTTCCATATTTGATCAGGAAAGTCTTCAGGCGGCCTTTTATGAATATCTTGGCTCCGGAACCCCTCCGGAGCTGATCGTTGTCCGCGACGAGAAAGAGGCCGAGGCCTTCAGCGGCGTCTGCGAACTCCTCGACATTCCCCACTACAAGCTCCCCGATTTCCGCGCCGACTACCTTGATGACCTGCGCAGCTTTAACGACGAGCTTTTAGAACTGAGTGCGACGCTCAACGACTACTACGCCAACCCCAAAACCAAAAAATGCCTCATCGCACCGCTGGCTACGGCCACCAAGTACCTCCCCAGCCCGGGCATTTTGCAAAAACTGGTCATCGAATTCGGCGAAACCCTCAACCTGAACGAACTCAAATCCCGCCTGCTCCACTGGGGCTACGACTTTGTGGAGATCGTCGAGCAGGCCGGCGAGGTCTCCTTCCGGGGCGACATCATCGACATCTACTCCGGACACAGCGAGAGCGGCGTGCGCATCAGCCTCTTTGACGACCAGATCGAGAGCATCCGCTATTTCGATACCGCCACCCAAAAATCGATGCCCGACGAGCTGGAGAGCGTCACCGTCCTGCCCGCCCTCTTCTCCCTGGATGCGGAGCAGTTTGAAACCCTCCAGCACAAGGTCGAATCCAGCGAGGTCGACGCCCTCTACAAAGACATCCACTCCCTGGGCTTTTGGTATTTAGGCGAAATGGGCCTGGCCCACGACCTCACCGCCACCCTCAAAACCCTGCTGGCGGAAGACCTCTCCGGAGTTATTGACGAAACCTACCTCTTTAACGAAACGGGTCTGGTCGACAAAGAGCGGCTCAAATCCCTTCCGCTGCTTCCGGAGGCGACCCGGTTTAAACCCCTGGCACTGACCAGTGCCGCGGAGCTGATCGAATACCACAAAGATAAAAAGATCACCGTCATCGCCAAAAACGAAGCGGTCATGCGCCAACACGGGATCGAGCCCTCCAAGTCGATCAAGCTGGTGGAGAAAAACGTCATCGTCAACCTGATCAGCGACGACGAGCTGATTCTCTCCCTGAATAAAAAGATCAAAAAACGCAAAAAACGCCGCCCCACCGTCGTTCTGGACGAACTGAAAAACGGTGATTATGTCGTACACGAACAGTACGGCGTCGGGGTCTTCCAGGGGCTGGAGCAGGTCTCCGTTTTGGGTGGGGTGCGGGATTTTGCGGCCATCATCTACGCGGGTGAAGACAAACTGCTGCTGCCCGTGGAAAACCTCCACATGATCGACCGCTA
>QKHD01000165.1 GCA_003250175.1 Helicobacteraceae bacterium | reverse complement strand
GCCCATAGGCTTTTTGCAGGTGGCGCCCCATGTGGAGGTTAAACTTCTGGTCGGTTCCGCCCATCTCCACGTCGCTTTTGAGGTGGACACTGTCGTACCCTTGGAACATGGGATAGAGGAACTCGTAGAGGGAGATGTCGACATTGTTTTTGAAGCGATTCTCAAAATCATCGCGCTCCAGCATCCGGGCAACGGTTCGCTTGGAGGTCAGCTCGATAATGTCATAGGCGCTCATGGTGCCCAGCCACTGGGAGTTGAAGACCACGTCGGTTTTCTCCGGATCAAGGATTTTAAAGACCTGCTCCTTGTAGGTTTCGGCGTTTTTCAGTACATCGTCCCGTTCGAGTTTTTTGCGGGTTTCACTCTTGCCGGTAGGGTCGCCGATCATGGCCGTGAAGTCACCGATAAGAAACTGCACACGTGCACCATAGCGCTGGAAAGTTGCCAGTTTGTTGATGACAACGGTGTGACCCAGGTGCAGATCCGGAGCGGTCGGGTCAAACCCCGCCTTGACGTAATAGGGCTGGCCGTTTTCGTAGTAGTTTTTCAGACAGAGGATGACCTTCTCTTCGTCGATCAGTTCGGCACATCCCCGTTTAATTTCTGCCAGCGCTTCTTCTATCATCTCTATCCTATTTGACGTTGTAGGCATCGACCGTGGAGACAAAATCGATCACCTTAAACAGTTTTTCCAGTTTGATTCGTGTTTTGTTGATGCTTTTTTGGGGGAATTCGGCTTCGACCTCACAGTAGCGTGTCAGATCGACATTGGAGCTGTCAATCTGGATACTGATGATGTTGACATTCTCTTTAGCCAGGAAGGTAACGAAATTCGCCAATGCCCCCTGTTTATTCTCCAGCGTGACCACCAGTTTGAAGGTGTTGATGCCCCGATGTTCCCACTCGGCTTTGAGCATAGGCAGATTGGCGTCAATCTCCTTATGCGCATTTTCACACATTTTGTGGTGAATTATAGCCTTTCCTTTCTTATAGAATGCGACGATCTCGTCGCCCTGCTTGGGGTGACAGCAGTAGTCAAAACCGGTTTCGCTGACGTGGGTGTTGGCATAAATATCGATGTTGAGAAAGTGATATTTTTTGACCGTGTAGCGGTTAAAAGTAAGCGCCCGGCGTTTTCGCCCTTTTAGCCTTGTGACCACTTCGTGCAACAGGTTGTTTTTGTAGGGAATCTTATAGAGCGACTCGCCCAGGTTCTCCTCTTCGATCCAGGAGAGCACCTCGCGCTTGGAGGTTTTAAAGATATGGGTCAGGATGTTGACGGAGGTTTTTTTGTCAATCTCCTTGATCTTGTGGGCACACTCCGTTTTGATGTGGTGGCGGGCACGGGAGGTTTTGACCGCATTTTGCCAGGTGCAGCGGATAATCTCCTGTTCGCCCACTTCGATCCGGACCATATCGCCGTTTTTAAGCTCGGTTAATAGCGGTCGGCGCTCTTTGTTGATGTAGGCGATCTTGGCGTGGGAGCCGATGTGGGTGTGCACCGCGTAGGCAAAATCCAAAGCCGTGGCTCCGGAGGGGAGGGTGTAGACATCACCCTGCGGGGAGTAGACGGCGATCTCCTCGCTGAAGAGGTCGTTTTTGGCCAGTTCATAGAAGTCTTCGATATTGTCGCTATGGTGCTGAATGGCCTGGAGCCACTCCAGTTTGGGCTCCAGACCTCCGGATTTATACTTCCAGTGGGCGGCAACACCCAGTTCCGCCGTCTGCTGCATGGCCTGGGTCCGGATCTGGACCTCAAAGATAAAATCCCGGTCAAAGAGGGTGGTGTGAATGGTCTGGTAGCCGTTATCTTTGGGTAGGGCGATGTAGTCCTTAAAACGCGCAACGAGGGGGCGGAAATGGGTATGCAGTACGCCCAGAATCTTATAGCACTCCATGACGTTGTCCGTAATGATCCGGACGGCCAGAAGGTCAAGAATCTCATCGATACTGACCCCCTTTTTCTGCATTTTTGCATAGATAGAGTAGTGGTGCTTGACCCGGGACTGGATGACGTAGTCCTCTTCCTGAAAACCGTTTTGATGCAATAGATCAACCAAACGGGAAATAAAATCATTGAGTTTGAGGCGCTGGGACTGGCGGTTGTCCGTCAGGTAGCGTTCGATCTTGGCGTAGTCGTGGGGGAAGATGTAAAAAAAGCTCCGGTCTTCGAGGATATTTTTAATCTTGCTGATCCCCAGACGGTGGGCAATGGGGGCGTAGACCACCAGAGTCTCTTCGGCGATACGCTTCTGTTTTTCCACGGGCAGGGCGTAGAGGGTGTACATGTTGTGCACCCGGTCGCAGAGTTTGATGACCAGAATCCGGATGTCGTTGATGGAAGCGATCAGCATCTTCTGGAAAGTCAGCGCTGATTTAATCAGTTTTTCATCGGTCTTGGTGGAGGGAATGAGGTTCTCTTCACGAATTTTATCGATCTTGGTCAGACCATTGACCAGATCGGCCACATCCTGACCAAAAAGCTCATGGACGTTTTCCAATGTTCTGGGGGTGTCTTCGACGACGTCATGGAGGATGGCCGCAATGACCATGGATTCATCACCGCCAAGTGCGGCAACGGTAGAGGCAACAAGAATGGGGTGAATAATGTAGGGTTCGCCGCTTTTTCGAAATTGCCCTTCATGGGCGTCCCGGGCGAAATTGATAGCGTTGACGACATGCTGATCCAGGGGAAAATAACTCCCCTAACTCCCCAGGACATACTTGGCCTGCTCGATCGTCGCGACGGAGCTGTAGGATTCGAGCAGCTTCTCCACGGGTTAGCTCTCCAGAGAAACTTTAATCAGGCCTTTGGCAATTTCTTCCAGAGCGACGTTGGTCGGCTCGGTTTTAGTGATGTCGCGCTTGACGAGTGGCTCGGCACCGTTGAGCAGTTGCTCAACACGCTTGGCAACGGCGGAAGCCAGAAGGTAGCGGTTGTTGTTAACGTGCTTGAGTGCTTCGGCAGTGATTTGTTCTAGACGCATGGAATATTCTCCTAGTGTGGGTTGATGTTCGAAATTTACCGGACGATGGAGCAGTTGGATCGGTCGCCGTTCACGATCTTGGCCAGGTTGCCCTTGATGTTCATGTCGCAGACGATAATCGGAATGCTGTTGTCTTTGGCCAGGGCGATGGCGGTATCGTCCATGACCTTGATATTGTCCTGGAGTGCTTGCTCATAGGTCAGTTCCGGAAGCTTCTTCGCATCGGGGAACTTTTTCGGGTCCTTGTCGTAGACACCGTCGACCTTGGTTGCCTTGATGATCATCTCGGAACCGATTTCGATGGCGCGCAGGGTTGCCGCCGTATCGGTGGTGAAGAAGGGGTTGCCCGTGCCGCTGGCAAAAATAACCACACGACCCTTTTCCAGGTGGCGGGTTGCCCGGCGTACGATAAAGGGCTCGGCCACTTCCTGAATCTTCATGGCGCTCATTACGCGGACATCCAGACCGATATGCTCCAGGGCTTCC
>QKHD01000217.1 GCA_003250175.1 Helicobacteraceae bacterium | reverse complement strand
TACGACTTTATCGGCGGTACCCACGGCTCTTACGCCTTTACGGAGCTATCCCCCGGGTATGATTCGCTTTTTGCGACCCTTAAAATTTTAGAGATGCTTAGCCGCCAGGGGCGTCGCGTTAGTGAGATCGCCACCACCTTTGAGACCTTCTATTTTAAAGAAGTTCAGGTGGCATGTGCAAGTGTCTACAAAGGCCTGATGATGCGCCGTTTCCTCGAAGACAGTATCGGCAAGGACGCTTCTCATGTCGACGGGGTGAAAATCTGGACGTCGGAAAAAAACTGGGTCCTTATGGTTCCGGATCAGACCGGTGAATACCTGCGCCTTTATGTGCAGGCGGAGAGTGCCAAAGAGGGTGAAAAAATCCTGGGCGGCTACCAGAAGAAGATCGCCCAGTGGATCAGAGACGAAGAGGCAAAAAATGGCTGATAAACGCCTCTATCTCAACGTTTTATGGCATATGCACCAACCCTATTACCGGGATGACTTGGCCGGACGTTTCGAGATGCCCTGGGTCTTTTTGCACGGTATCAAGGACTACTTCGATATTCCCTGGTACCAGCGCCAGTTTCCGACCATCAAATCGACCTATAATCTGGTGCCTTCCCTGATTGTTCAGCTTGAACCCTATGTCGACCCAAACGTTAACGACCGCTTTTTGAATCTCCTTCGTAAACCGGTGGGAGAGCTGGGCAAGGAGGAACGGGTCTATCTCTTCGAGATGCTCTTCTTTTCTCAGTACGAAAACATGATCCAGCCCATTGAGCGCTATGCCAGACTCTTCCGTAAGGTCAGCTCTTCGAAAAACAAGGGTGAAAAGGCCTGGCTGCTCAGCGATGAGGAGTTTTTAGACCTGGAGGTCTGCTTTCTGCTCTCCTGGTGTGGGGTCTACCTGCGTACACAATCGGAAACGGTTGCCAGACTGCTTCCCAAAGAACACTTTGCCCAGCAGGAGAAGCTCGAGCTTCTTAACGAACTGGCTGCCTTTATCGCCACCATCATTCCCGCTTACCGGGCCATGGCAGAATCCGGGCAGATCGAAATCGCTACGGCCCCGTTTTACCACCCCATCATGCCGCTGCTGATGGACATGAACAATGCTAAAAAAGCTGATCCCGGGGTCATATTGCCGGAAAAATCGGCAGATTTTCATGCCGAAGCCCCCAAGCATGTCGCCAAGGCCATCACGCTCTATCGGGAGCATTTCGGCACCGATCCCAAGGGCTTTTGGCCTTCGGAAGGTTCCATCGACTCCGGATCGCTGATGCTCTATGCCGAAGCAGGATTAACCTGGGCCTGCAGCGACGAGGAGGTGCTCTTTAAGAGCCTGAAATCCGGAGACCGCACACTGCTTTACCGCCGCTATCGCCATGGCCCGGATGGCCGTTCCATGGTGCTGATGTTCCGCAACCGGCGCCTGAGCGATGCCATCGGGTTTGAGTACTCCCGCATGGATGCGAAAAAGGCGGCGGCAGATTTTGTGGCCAAGCTGCGTGAAATTTATGACGCATCGGCACATAGTCCGTTGGTGAATGTCATCTTGGACGGTGAAAATGCCTGGGAGTATTACCCCAATAATGCCCGCGATTTTTTCCATGAGCTTTATGCTGCCATTGCATCCCAACCGTGGATCGAGACGCTGACCATGCGAGAAGCCGCAGCCAAAGAGGAGATTGCCGAAACAACACTGGCCGAACTGATTCCCGGAAGCTGGATTAACGCCAATTTTGCCATTTGGGTCGGCCAGGAGGAGAAAAACCGGGCCTGGGAGCTAATCAGCGAGGTGCAGGAGCGCTACCACGCCAAGGCGGCAAGTCTGGATGAAGCCAGCCGTATCCAGGTGGAAAATGAGCTGATGATCACTCAGGGAAGCGACTGGTACTGGTGGTTTGGCGACACCCACTACACGGCTCAGAAGGGTGAGTTTGACCGACTCTTCCGTCAGCACCTCATCAATGCCTGCCGTCTTATGGGTGAAGAGCCTTCCGAGGCGGTTTTATCCCCCATTATTACGACGGAGGTCAAGGAGGTGCATATCCTGCCAAAAAACCCCGTCAGCATCCGTCCGGACGGGCGGAACAGCTCCTTTTTCGAGTGGATGGGGGCAGGGGAGTTTGATCTGGAAAAGATGGGTACGGCCATGGACAGTTCCACCCCCTACGCCAAACGTTTTTTATACGGATTTGACGGTGAGTTTTTCAGTTTTGCCCTGATGGGGGATTTTGCCAAGCTGGGGGCCGATACATCGGTGACTGTTTACCTTAATGGCGAAATCTATGCCGATACCCTTCTGGATGCTAGTCAACATGATGCGATTAATCTTGCCAAGGGCGAGCACTTTTTGGAGTTTTCTTTTCCGGAGCATGCCATCGGGACCCGGCAGTTTGATCTAAAGTTGCGCCTGCACCGTCAGGGTGAGATGCTGCAGGACATTCCCTTCCACGGCTCCATGAGTCTGGAACGGATCCACGCCTATCCACACCATTGGTTTATATAAGGAGCCGACATGGGTACTACACAGTTTTTGCTCGGGATCCACTGCCACCAGCCGGTGGACAACTTCCATCATGTGGTAGATGAAGCCATCGCACGGTCTTATCGACCCTTTTTCGAGGTGCTGGAACGCTATCCAGAGTTTCACTTTTCCGTTCACTTCAGCGGCTGGCTGCTGGAATATATTCATACCCATGACCGTGAGCTCTTCACCCGGATGCAGAGCATGGCCAAGCGGGGTCAGGTGGAGTTTTTCACCGGGGGCTTTTACGAGCCCATCCTGGCGTCGATCCCCTCTCGTGACCGGATTGATCAGATCAATAAGCTCAGCACCTTCATCACCACCCAT
>QKHD01000106.1 GCA_003250175.1 Helicobacteraceae bacterium | reverse complement strand
AAAGACTCCTTCGTCCGGAGCTCCTATGCGCTTTTGGAGAGCTCTCCGGAGGATCCCATCGAAGAGATCAAACGCCGCTATATCCGGCTGGTCAAGAAGTTCCATCCCGACCGGTTCTTTCACGAAAGCAGTGCCAAGGTGGCGGAATATACGGAGAAATTTCAGAAGGTTCAGCGTGCCTATGAGGCCGTCAAGAAAGATAAAAAGGGCTTGCTCCCTTTTGCCAGCTAGGACTTTTTTGTGGTTGGTGTCGAAAACCTCAAAGCCCTCTTTCTAACCCGCAATCCGGAGGCAAACCGCGACATTCTTCTGGTGTGTCGGGAGTTTAATCTGGAGCTGCGCATCGTCACTCCGGAGGAGAGTATCCGGGGTGATGAGTGCGACCTCATCATTGCCGATCTCAACTCCCTTGAAAATACCATGGTGGATAAAATGACCGCTCAGTGCGGTGATGTCCCCTATTGTCTGCCCATTATCTATGTCGTGGACGAGTCGGATATTTTACGACTACTGGATCTGATCCAAAAACGCGCAGGCAGCGTCATTACCCGGCCGCTTAACCGGGAAATTATCTACTCGCTGCTGAACCGTATGGTGCATAGTGCAGATATGAAATATCGTATCCGGGAAGAGCACCAATACTATGATGCACTGATGGAAACCGCCAACGTTACTAAAACAGATCCGGATGGTATCATCACCTTTACGAATGAGAACTTCTGCGATCTGAGCGGTTATTCCGAGACAGAATTGGTTGGTCATTCTCATAGCGTTGTGCGTCATCCGGACATGCCATCGGAGGTATTTGCGGATCTCTGGAGCACCATCAAGCAGAAAAAAATCTGGCGAGGCAAGGTTAAAAACCGCAAAAAAAATGGCGATTACTTTGTGGTTAATGCGGTCATTATCCCCCTGCTGGACGAACAGGGTGAGATCAAGGAGTATATGGCGATCCGCAACGACATCACCCTGCTGGAGCAGATGCATGAGCAGGTTTTGCAGGAGCAGTCCCGTAAAAACGAGATTATTCAGAGTCAGAAGGTTCTTGAAGAGGTCAATCGAACCAAGGATGAGTTCCTGGTTGTTTTCACCCATGAGCTAAAAACGCCCCTCAACGCGATTATCAACTTCAGCGAGTACATCAGCAAGCAGATCGAGAAGAGTTCCATTGATAAAAAAGAGCGTCTGCTGGACCTCATTACGTCGGTGCGAAAAAACGCGGTCAGCATGCTGGAAAACATCATTAATATCATTGACCTTTCAAAGCTAAAAGCGGGTAAACTGAAACTACAAGCGGTTTTGGTGGACATTGGTGCTTTGATGGAAGATCAGTTGGATCGCTTTAGTCCCATCATCGAACAAAACCGGATCAAGGTCGAGATGGAGATTCCAAAAGGGTGTACGATCCGCAGTGACGAACACCGATTGGGCCAACTCATCTCCAACCTGCTCTCCAATGCGATAAAATACGGAGATGGTCGCATCAAGATCACAGCGCAATGCGAGAAAAACAAGCTGGTCTGGTCTATTGAGGACAACGGTCCCGGTATCCGGGACAAAGAGAAGGTCTTTGAACTCTACGAGCAGGAAACGGACAACACCGTGAAACGAACCGCACAGGGTACGGGTGTGGGGCTGCACTTTGTCAAATACCTGTGCCACCACCTTAACCTGAGTATCGAGATCAGCGATTCCCGGGAGCTCGGCGGCGCCAAGATTATACTGAGAGGATAAGCAAGACGATGATGACGATGGACGTGCTGGTTGTGGATGATAACCGGGACAACACCCTGACCCTGGAGCTGCTGCTGGAAGACTTCACCAATCTCCGGATTGAGGAGGCCAAAAACGGCCAGGAGGCGGTTGAGATGTGCCGCAAGAAGCATTATCATTTAATCTTTATGGATCTGATGATGCCGGTTATGGACGGGATTGAAGCGACCCGCCTGATTCGCGAGTTTGATAAAAAGTCGATGATTATTGCCGTGACGGCCCTGGATGACGACGAATCCAAAGAGAAGATGATTCTCTACGGCGCGGAGGATTTTATTGTCAAACCCATCGATAGCCGGGTCTTTCACAAGCGGGTCGAAAACTATCTGGAGATTCTCCGCTATCGCCATGAAAAGAGTTACGACAACGAGGCCATAAACCTCTTTGATAAAAAAGTCTACAACCGCAGTACGGTCATTCGGGTTTTTGATGCGGCAAGTCTGAGTGAATTTTGGGAATACTTTTTGGCAAACGAAAAGAAAAATGCCTACGGTCTGAGCGAAGGGGTCCGGATTCTCTATGCCCTGGGGGCCTGGCAGGTACGAAACGGGCGCCGTTTTACCTATGTGGGTGAGGAGAGCGACGATTTTTACTACATCACCCAGGAGGGGCTGGATACGATTAGTGAATCGATCATCCGGCACCTTCTGTTAAAACACTATCCGGAGGGTGCTTTCCTCATCGGAGACGGACTTTTGAGTATTCGTCTGCCCAAGGTTGGTAAAGGCATTTCCGAGGCCGGTACGGGGGTTATGGCCACGATGGATACGGACACCCAGTCTATTTTGCGCAAGGGCCATGAGAATAAAATCCCGGCCAGTGAGTTCGTCCGTGACAGTGCCATCGGTCTCATGGATAAAATCGAAGCCCTGGAGAGCCTCGAAGACGAGGTGGACGCGACCTTGTTCGAGATGGAGAAATCCGGAGCCGGGAAAGAGCAGTTTTGTGATGTCGCCGCCAAACTGGCAGAGTATAATGAGGTGATCGAGGCGATGATCGAGTTTCAACACCTCGCCTTTGCCATCGGCTCCTTGATCACATTTATCAAAAATCTGGACGATGCAGCCCTGACGGAGGAGCGAAGCCGAAAGATGGTGGTGCTGCTGACCAATATGCTCAGCGACCTTGCCAGCTGGCGTAAGACCATCTTTATCGAACAGGAGGCCAACGATATCCACTATCTGGATAGTTCGCTTTTAAGCTCCTGTCTACAGATTGAGATGATTTTTGAGGAGCCTTCCGATGCGGATGGCGATGACGATCTTGAACTTTTTTAAACGCTGCCGGAGAGAGAAATGAAAACAACCCAGGATTATGCGAAAGAGTGTACGGTACTGTTTATCGATGACGTCGATCACGTCAGGGAGCTGGTTGAGCGGATGCTCAAGCGCCTCTTTAAGGCGGTCTATATCGCCGCGAACGGCAAAGAGGGGCTGACCATCTACCGCGAACAGCGTCCGGACCTCATCATTACCGATATCAACATGCCGGAAATGGACGGTTTGGAGATGATCGACACGATCCGAAAAGAGGATATCGAACAGAAGATCATCATTCTCTCCGCCCATAACGATCACTCATTTTTTGAAAAGGCGATCAACCACAAGGTCGACGGTTACCTGATCAAACCGATCGACATGGACATGCTGATGAAGGCCGTGGACAACAGTGTACGCCTGACGGTGCAAAAGCGCCAGCTAGAAGAATTCACCGCCCATCTTGAAAAGCGGGTTGAGGAAGAGGTGGCCAAAATCGGTGCGAAGGATCGGGAGCTGATTCAGACGCTGACCAGCTTTATGGAGGCGAGTCCGAACCCGGTAATCGCCTACGACGATAAAACCGTGGTTTTTGCCAATAACCGCATGCTGGAGCTTTTTGGAAAAGAGCGGAGCGATCTGGTTGGCGCCAAAGCCAACGTGGAAGCGCTTTTTGAAAAACGCCCCGGTTTTATTGCTTCACTGGCTGAAATTGATCCGTCTTCCGGACAAAATCGTGTCTCCATTGCCAAAAAGGGTGGCGGTCGACAGATTTTCCGTGTGCTGGAGCACGAAGGGCTCTGGCTGGATCAGCATCTTATCAAGGTCTACACCTTCAATGACATTACCGTGAGTGAATACCAAAAACTGAAGATCAAACACTACAGCGACCGTCTGGAAGACTATATCAAAGGGGTGCGACGTCTGAGTGCCCAGGCCATGGCATCGGCCAAGGCCGAACCCAAGGCTTCTGTCAAGGCCACAGAGGCCAAGCCGACGACCCCCAAACGTTCCTTGGATGAAACGGAAACCAGAGTGCTCAGCCGCTCCCACCAGGGCAAAGAGGTGGCGTCCAGTGTTTATACCAAAGAGATTGATAGCTACGTTCTCGAAGAGATTCAGGAGCTGGCTGAACTGGAAAACGAGATCAACGACGAACTGCTTGATTTTGAAGAGCATAAAAAGGTGGCCAATCTGCACCGCATTGCGGAGCGCCTCGGTCGTTATGCCTCGACTATTAGCCTGTTGTTCGAGTTTGAGGATCTGGCCTATGCGGTCACCTCGCTCTCAACGCTTCTCTCCAAGATCGATCACCAGTGCAGCGATGAGACGCTGATCCGAAAGATCGATCTCTACCTTTCCAATATCATGCTGGACCTGATCAACTGGCGAAAGACGATTTTTGTTACCCAGGATGCCAAGGATATCCACTATCTGGACAGCTCCCTGTTTAGTGCTATTTTACAGTTGGAAATGGTCCTTAATAACAACGCGGACGAAGCCGACGACGGAGAAGATCTGGAGCTATTCTAAGCAGCGGTTGTAGAGTTCAAGATGCTGGGCGACGATCGCCCGTACATCAAACTCCGCCACTGCCTTGCGTCTGGAGGCTTCGGCCATGGCGTGGTAGCGCTCCGGATGTTCAAGCAGCAACACCACGGCTTCGATAATTCCGTCAGCCCCACCGAGTTCCACTAAAAACCCCGTTTCTCCTTCATCGACCGCCTCCTTACACCCGACCGTGTCGGTTGTAATAACCGGAAGCCCCATGCTGGCGGCCTCCAGGGCCGTGCGCGGCAGCCCTTCGCGGTAGGAAGGCAGAATAAACAGATCAGCCCCATCAAGGAGTTCACGGATATCTTCCCGCCATCCCAGGGGTTCGACCCACCCCTTTTCAACGGCTCGGATCATCTCCTCTTCCGGGAGATTGTAGGGGTTTCCCCGGTCATAATCTCCGGCTACCAAAAACCGTAAGTTCGGGTAGAGGATTTTAAGATGCTCGGCTGCCCGGATATATTCACGGATGCCTTTGTGTATGAGCAGTCGGCCGATAAAGAGGATCACCTCCGGACGCTCCGGAAGGGGGCGCTGGCGTTTCCATAAATCTGTATCGATTCCGGAGCCTTTGATAAGACGGCACTTTTTTGTGGTAACCAGCCTTTTTTTAATGAAGAGTTCCTTGTCGTCGCTGTTTTGAAAAATGACGGCCGTTGCAAAGGGAAAAAGCAGTCGATAGAACGAGGTGATCATAAAACGCACCAGTGCCGCTTTTAAGCCCGTTTCGATAAAAAATGACCCAAGACCCGTTACGCTGGCGATTCGCACGTTAACCCCTGCCAGCGTGCCCGCAATGAGGCCAAATATATTGGGCTTAACCGTGAAGGTGTGCAAAATGTCCGGACGGATGCTCCGGAGTACTCTGGAAATGCTCCGGATGGTTCGCAGGGCACTCAGGGGATTAAGGCTGGCGCGCTCGATGTTATAAGCAATGTATTCGATCCCCTCTTTCGTAAAGCGGTGGCTGTAGTCACCCTCCGGAGCCAGGGCGATGACCCGCCACCCCTTTGATGCCAGAGCTTTCATGATAGGCAGACGAAAGAGGTAGAGGTTGCCGTCAAAGTGACTGAGAAAGACGATGGTCACTTCTTCTCCCCTTTAATCAACTCCACCCACTCTGCCAGTTTTTTTTCATAGCCGATCGGCTTGAAATGGACAAAATGCAGGGGTTTTTCCAGATACTGCTGTTCAACCCAGCCCCCATAGGCGTGGGGGTAGCGGTAGCCGATCCCCCTGCCCAGATCCTTGGCGCCGCCGAAGTGGGCATCTTTGAGGTGGTCGGGGACATCCAGGATTTCACCTTTGCGGATAGCACCCAGGGCATCATCGATCGCTTCCAGGGCCGTATTGGATTTGGGACTGGCCGCCAGATAGATGGCAAGCTGGGAGAGGATAATACGGCTCTCCGGATAACCGATCTGGCTGACGGCATAATAGGTGTTGGCAGCCATGGTGAGGGCCGTGGGGTTGGCGTTGCCCACATCTTCACTGGCTAAAATCAGCAGGCGTCTGGCAATAAAACGGGGGTCTTCGCCCCCTTCAATAAGACGTGCGAGATAGTAGATGGCGGCATCCACATCGCTGCCGCGGATACTCTTGATCATGGCGGAAGCCAGATTGTAATGGGTTTCGCTGCTGCTGGCTCCGTCGTTGAGGGATGTGGGGCGAAGGGCTTTGAGATTTTGCAGGGTAATGGTTGTATTGAGGTTGGCGGCACACTCCAAAAGGTTAAGCATGGCTCTGGCATCTCCCCCGCTGGAGACGACCAGATAGTTCATCGCCTCCGGATCGATTTCAAGGGAGAGTCGTGAAACCTGACGATGGGCCAGTTTTTCAAGGTCGGCTTCGGTCAGTGGCTTGAACTCAAAGAGCATTCCCCGGGAGCGAATCGCCGAAGTCAGGGTAAAAAAGGGGTTTTCCGTTGAGGCGCCGATAAAGTGGGCATCGCCCCGCTCCATAAAGGGCAGAATGACCTCCTGCTGGTTTTTTGCCAAACGGTGGACTTCGTCGATAAAGATGAGGGGCTTGACCAGAGCACCCTGGTGGTTTGTAAGGACTTTGCGCAGGTCATCGATTTTTAGTGTGGTGGCGTTGAACTCAAAAAAGCTGCTGCCCATCTCTTTGGCGGCGAGTCGTGCGAGGGTTGTCTTTCCTGTTCCGGCGGGGCCGAAAAAAAAGGAGTGGGGGAGTTTTTTTTGCTCCAGAAGTGTGCGAAAGGGAGCCCCTTCGCCGACAAGATGAGGCTGGCCGGTAAACTCGCCCAGACTTTTGGGGCGAGCGGCGTTGGCCAGCGGGGTCATTTAGCCCAGGACTTTGATGTAGACATCCCGTTCTCTGGGACCGTCGAAGTCGGTCAGGAAGACACCTTGCCATTCACCCATGATAATGCTTGCATTTTCAATGGGCAGCGTGGTGTTGGCACCCATGATGGCTGCTTTGATGTGGGCGTCGGCATTGTCGCCTACGTGGTAGTATTTGCCGGTGCTTGGAACCAGGTCGTGCATCTTGGCAAGAAGGTCTCTGGTCAGGTTGGGGTCGATGTGTTCGCTGACAAAGACACTGCAGGTGGAGTGTGGGACAAAGACCAAAACGGCCCCGTCCTTCACGCCCGATTTAATGACCGCTTCCTTGACATCTTTGGTGATATCAATCATCTGGGTCTTGTGTTTGGTATTATAAGTCAGCTTCAGCATTCGATTCGTCCTTTTTGGATTTTTTTAAAAACGCGTGCAGTTTGTCGTACTCTTTTTTATCAAGGAACCGCACTTTGCCCTCCGGAAGAGCATTGAGCTCTACCCAGCCGTAGCCGACCCGTTTAAGGTCAAGTACCTTGCGCTCAAAGGAGCCGAAAAAGCGGCGCAGCTCACGGTTTTTCCCCTCACTGATGGTGACACGCAGCTTGGAGTATTTCGGACCGTTTTTAAGGATTTTGAAATCCTCAAAGGGTGAAAACTCCATGGTGGTGATCGTGGTCTTTGCGTGGGCGCCCGGTGTCGCGTCCTCGGCAAAGTGGCCCTCTTTCATGGCCATGATCATCGCATCGGTGACAGGACCGTCGATTTTTATATTATATACTCTGGGAAGCGAACTTTTCATTAAAGCATCCGCTACACGAGCGGCGTCCGTTAGGAGCAGCAAGCCTTCGCTGGCATAGTCCAGTCGGCCGATGGGGACGAAGTGGCTGTACTTGTGCGGCAGGGAGTCGTAGATGGTCTTGCGGCCCTGGGGGTCTTTTTTGGTGACCAGCTCACCCTTGGGTTTGCAGTAGGCGATAACGGTAAACTCTTTGGATGGCTCTTTAAGAAAGCGTCCGTTGTAGAAGAGCTTGTCATCAGCCGTTACCTGGCGGGCCGGATTGGTCTCCACATGGTGGCCAACCTTGACCTTGCCGTCTTGAATCGCCTGATCCGCTTCACGGCGGGAGAGTTTGGTTCGTTCCGCTACCGCCTTGTTCAGGCGTTGAGCGGGCAGCGGTTTTCCGGCCGGTTTCTTTTTTTTGTCGCTCATGCGATCCCCGCTTCCACGAGTGTATGTATGTGGAGAATCCCCGCAAGGCTTCCCGTCTTATCGGTCAGGATCAGCAGCTGGATTTTATTGGCTTCAATAAGCTCCAACGCTTCACTGGCCAAAAGGTCATCGCCGACAACCGTTTTTGGATTGATCGTGGCGTATTCCATGGCAGGTTTTTCCAGCGAAAAGCCCTCGTCCATGAGTGCCCGGCGCAAGTCGCCGTCACTAAGCAGTGCCGTCACCTTGTTGCCATCCATGAGGAGCACCGTACCGACTTTACCGTCGGTCATCGTGCCGATGCAGGATTTAATAGTAGCATCTTTTGGCGCGGTGGGCAGATTTTCTGTCCGAGCAAGATCCATTGCCTTGACAAAAAGACGTTTCCCTAGACTTCCACCGGGGTGGAAGGAGGCAAAATCCTCTTTTTTAAACCCGCGATGACGCATAAGGCTGACTGCCAGCGCATCCCCCAGGGCCATGGTCAGTGTGGTGGAGCTGGTGGGGGCGATCCCCAAGGGGCACGCCTCTTTGGTGATCCCGATATTGATCCATTG
This sequence comes from Helicobacteraceae bacterium, assembly GCA_003250175.1. GTDB lineage: Bacteria > Campylobacterota > Campylobacteria > Campylobacterales > SZUA-545 > SZUA-545. The sequence continues at coordinate 2,076 of QKHD01000106.1, read as the reverse complement.
GTCACTAGCTTTACCCAGGGTGGAGTTTTTTTTCCCGGTCATGCCGATGATGGTGATGCCGAATCGTTTGATGTGGGGCAGAATGGCCGTCAGTTCTTCGGACTCTCCGGAGTTGCTGATGGCCAGGACAATGTCCCCCTTCGAGATCATGCCCAAGTCGCCGTGCATCGCTTCGGTGGGGTGGATAAAAAAGCTGGGTGTTCCGGTACTGGCAAAGGTGGCGGCCATTTTTCCGCCGACCAGTCCGGATTTCCCCACGCCCATGACAACCAGTTTGCCGCTGGCCTGGGCGATCAGAGAGATGATGGTATTCCAGCTCTCATTGATGCGGTCAGCAGCTTGGAGCAGTTCGGCCGATTCGGTCCGGAGGACCTCCTGGGCAATCGTGCGGTAGTCCATTTCGACCTACATTACAAAGATATTGGGGACAATGATCGGATAGCGTTTAAACTTCCGGAACATGTGTTTTTTCAGAACCTGTCGCAGATTGTTCTCCAAGGCACGGGCATTTTGCAGCTCATGGGGTTTGGAGTTTTCGACAAATTTCACCAGAATCTCTTCCAGCTCATCGGCCAGCTCTTTCTCTTTACGGGTGTTGACCAGACCGTAGGAGGTGACAACGGGCTTGCCGATTAGTTTGTGTTCCTGCTCGGAAATCTGTACGACCAGCATGATAATACCGTCGTTGGCCAGAGACTGGCGGTCATGGACGATGTTATTGTCGATAGTGCGGTTTTGCTGGTTGTCGATGTAGGTTTTGCCGGTTCGGACGGTCTTGACCTTTTTAATGTGACGCTGGCTGATATCAACCGTGTCACCGTCGTCGATGAGCAGTGTGTTGTGCTCGGCTACACCGCACTCGATGGCGGTACGGATGTGCTTGGATCGGTGCTGATACTCCCCGTGAATTGGCAGGAAGTATTTTGGTTTGGTGAGGCGCAGCATATATTTCTGCTCCTCCTGTCCGGCGTGTCCGGAGACGTGAATCTCGCTGAACTCATAGTGGGCTACCCGTGCACCGGTGCGCTCCAGTTGGTTGATCAAGGTTGAGACGGATGGTTCATTACCCGGAATCGCTTTGGATGATAGAATCACAGTATCGCTCGGTTTCATCTTGACGTGACGGTGCTCACCGATGGACATACGGTAGAGAGCCGACATCGGCTCGCCCTGGCTTCCGGTGGTAACGATCAGTACTTCATGATCCGGATATTTGCCCACTTCGTGCGGCTCGATAAACTGTTTGGGGTCAATCTTGACATATTCCAGATCCATGGCAATCTGAAGGTTTTTCTCCATGGAGCGCCCGATAACGCAGACCTTACGTCCGTATTTCAGACCGTATTCAATAGCCTGGTAGACCCGGTGAATGTTGGAGCTGAAGGTGGACATGATGACACGGCCCTTAACATCACGGTAGAGTTTGTCAAAGGTGCCGCCGACGATGTGTTCGCTTTTGGTGGAACCGGGGTTGTGGGAGTTGGTACTGTCACTAAAGAGACAGAGAACCCCTCTATCCCCATAATAAGCCAGTCGGCCGTAGTCGGTTGGGTAACCGTCGATCGGTGTATTATCCAGCTTGAAGTCACCTGTATGGATCAGCGTGCCTGCATCACAGGTAATGGCCAGAGCGGATGAGTCAATAATAGAGTGGGTGACGTGCATCCACTCGACCTGAAAATCACCGATTTGAACGGGCTTGCGTTTTTCAACGTAGCGGAAAAGGCTCTTATGTTTGGTCAGTTTGTGTTCGTCAAATTTGCTGCCAATCATACCCAGGGGAAGCGGTGTACCATAGATAGGGAATTGGAATTCTCTAAAGAGGTAGGGTACCGCCCCAATGTGGTCTTCGTGGGCGTGGGTAATCAGAACGCCCTGGATCTTATGTTTGATCTGGCGGATATAGGTGAAATCCGGAACCAGAATATCAACCCCGTGCATGGATTCATCGGGGAAACTCATGCCCACGTCGATAATCAGTGCGGAGTTTTCCGTTTCGATCACGGCGATGTTGCCGCCGATCTGCTCCAAACCGCCCAGCGGTGTGATTTTGACGCTGCTGCCATTACCCATGGG
>QKHD01000314.1 GCA_003250175.1 Helicobacteraceae bacterium | reverse complement strand
CACGCTTTGAGACGGACAGTTATTTTCCGGAACCGATGTGGGGGGTGCGTCAGCGTGAGGGAGGCTACCGCCTTGCTCGCATGGACGAGCTCCTAAAGCGGGTAGGGCAGGAGGCCCTTTAAGCCTCCACCTGCTTAGTTTTTCTTACGAAAGATCTTCTGTATCCCGGCGGCGATCAGCCGGAAAATTCCTATCACCACATACCCAATCAAAGCAAAAGCCAGCGGGTGGAAGGCTCCCATGCCATACACAACCGCATCGGGAAGACGGCTAAAGCGGTTCAGCAGATCGGGATGCTGGATAAATGCCAGAATCAGCAAAATAACAAAGAAGATAATCAGTTCTTTTTGAAGACGTGTCATGAATGTTCCCATGTTTTTGGGAAATTATAGCAGGTGGGGAATAAAGGAGTTTCCCCCAAAAGGGGGAAAGAAAGGATTAAGCGCGGCCTTTGAGCATACCGTAAACGGTCATAGGCTTCAGCATGTAAACCTTGAGGAACCACATAATCCAGCGCTCTTTTGTAGGATCAAGAGGGAAGGAAGGTGTAGGCTTTTTAGTCCAGTTGAATTCAGCCAGCATAACAGTACCCAGACCGGTGATCAGAGGACAAACGGTATAACCGTCGTACTGGGATTCCATCTTTTTGCCTTCCATCAGGGCGATCATGTTTTCGCAAACAACTTTGTATTGTTTACGTGCAGAACCACCGGTTTTACCCATTGGAACGGCAGCAACGTCGCCCAGAGCGAAGACGTTAGGATATTTAACGTGTTGGAGAGTCTCTTTTGTTACCGGTACCCAACCCTTGGCACTACCGATAGGGGATGTTGCAACTTCGGAAGGTGCAGCCATTGGAGGGGTGATGTGGATGAAATCGTAAGGAACTTCAACCATTTCATGCTTAACCACTTCTTCATACAGTTCAAGGTCAGCGTCCCATTTGCCTTTTTCTTTCCAGTGGTGGTCGAATGTGGCAACTTTTTTCTCAGTATCGACGGCTACCAGGTTGTGGGCATAGCTCCACTTCATGTTGCGCTCTTCGTACTGTTTTACGATTGCATCGTGGTATTCCGGTACACCGAACATGGAGGTACCGTTTGGATAGAAGTGCAGTTCCGCGTTGTCACGTGCACCCGCTTCGCGCAGACGAGCGTCTGTTAGGTACATGATCTTTTTAGGAGCGCCACCGCATTTGATGGGGGTGTTAGGGTGTGTGAAAACACCGGTAACTTTTTTACCGCTTTTTGCATCGGCGATGAATTTCTGCATCTCTGTCCAGGTATCTTCGGACCCGTCAGCGAAGTAGAGGGAAGTTGCACCGTTTTTACCCAGTACCTGACGAGCAGCTTGGCCGCCTTTTTCGTCAAGGGAGAGGATTGTTCCAACGGATTCAAGACCTTTGATTTTGCCGTAATCCAGCTGCAGACCGGTAGCAACAACCATATAGTCATAAGAAAGTGTCTGACCGCCAGCGGTGACCACTTTGTTGTTTTCAGGATCGAACGTAGCTGCTTTGTCCTTGATCCACTTTACACCCTCTGGCATAAAATCAGCAGTGTGGTAGATGATGTCATCTTTTTTCCATACACCGCTGGCTACCAGTGTCTGTCCGGGTTGGTAGGAGACACTGATATCATTTGGTTCGATAATGGTGATATCCGGATCACTCAGTTCGTTGCTCAGTTTGGCAGCGGTTGCAACACCGGCAAGGCCACCACCCACGATCAAGATTTTCCCTTTTGCGCCGGAAGCGCGTGCTGCTGTTGCGGCTTTTGCTTCACCGGCGTTGAGCATGAGGGCTGCTGCACCACCCAGCGCTCCTACTTTCAGTGCATCACGGCGAGACATACCGCTCGCTTTGATTTCTGCGTCGATCATGTCGACCATTGTGTCAAGTTCTCTCTTTTCCACGTTAAGCCTTTGATTAAAGATTTGGTTCGTCAAGTAGAATAACAAACTTTAGATTAACAATACTATAAAAACTTATAATGCCATTGGAACGCAATATGCTTTATTCCGACAAACTTCTAAGGAGTCGGATATGGCCATTGCAGCGTTACCCTCTTCCGTTAACCAGATGCCCATGAGCCCCAGAGAAGGCAGCTACCCCTTCGCACAGGCCCAGCAGGGTATGTCAACCACGTCAAACCGTTCTACTCCGGATCATTCAGCCGAAACCACAAGCATTGTCGAAAATCCGTATGATACAGCTGTAGTTGATGATATGGTATGGGAAGTCTTTACCAAAGCAAGTGAGGGGTTCGATACGGCTGCAGTTGATGCGGTGCAGTACCGTCTGTTTGAGGAGCGCCCGAAGGAAGGGTATACGCTGAGCAGTGCAATGTCGCTAATGGAGTGGTCGGAACGGGCGGAGGCGTTAAAAAACAACATCCTCCTGCCCCAAAGCAGTGCCACCGATATTCCGGAGACACAAAAACGGATGATCGCCGAGCAGATGAGCACCATGTTGCGCTCCCAGACGGCGATTTTGGATCGGTTCAGCTACTTCGCCCAGAATGGCGGGGCGATCTCACTGGACCTGGTTGCCTGATTAGAGGCTGCCCAAAACGGCTTTGACACATTCGCTGACGCGTTTGCCGTCCGCCTTGGAGCCGATGGCACCTTTTGCCGCACCCATGACCTTGCCCATATCCTTGGGCCCTTCCGCACCGACGGATGCCACCAGCTCTTTTACCGCTGCTTCCAGCTCGGCGTCGCTGAGCTGCTCCGGAAGGTAGGATTTTAAAATCTCCGCTTCCAGTTTTTCTTGTTCATAAAGATCTTCACGGCCCGCTTCTTTATATTGGGAAGCCGCTTCGTCCCGTTGCTTGACCAGTCGTTGA
>QKHD01000158.1 GCA_003250175.1 Helicobacteraceae bacterium | reverse complement strand
GTGAAGAGCTCCTTTTTCCCACGGAGCCCTTCGTCGATCTCCAGACCGGTCCGGGCACCCAGACGGGTCATGAAGGTGTCGATGGGCTCCATGATTTTGTGCTTGGCCTGGTGGTATTCCGGAGAGTGGAGCAGGCGGATGGCAAAGGCCTGATCCGGCTTGCCGTGAACGGTGTAGGTGCCGGCTTCGTCCTTAAAGTGACCTTCCATGGCGAAAAAGGCCTCAACCTCCATGTTAACCAACTCGTTGGAGTTGGCTTCGGAGACACGCAGCAGCTCCAGTTCGTCGGCGGTGTAGGGAAGGGCGGCCATGAGGTCTTTGAGGGAGACGGCCTTTTCATCGGGGTGGCGCAGCAGGCGCACATCATCTTCCAGGTCCCAGTAGATGCCGTCGTAGTTAAGGGGTCTCGGGATTTTGCCGTTTCGGATATCGAGGGTTTGAAAGTAGCGCTCTTTATAGACGGGATCAGCGGTCACCACGTAGGTACGGGCAAAGCGGGTCAGGTCGTCGGAGCTTTGGCGCAGACGGTCGGCCTTGGCCATCATGGCAAAACGCTCGGCCTGGGCCTGGGTGAGGTGCTCGGACATGTGGTTGTAGCGGTAGACCATAGCGCCCATGACCAAAAACGAGAAAATTTCAAATACAAGAATAAAGCCAAAAAAGTTTTGCAGCCGGCTGTTCACGGGATTCTCCACCTTGGGTATACCTCCATTCTAGCACAGGAAAAACTTAAAACACGGCTTAAAATCAGTGGGTTTAAAGGTAGGTGGTTGGCCGGTGACCAAAGGAATTCAATAGCATGAGAACTATTATTTAGCTAGCGAATTACCAGCTAAATAATAGTAACTTATCAGCTAATAAGGTCGGCCAGTCGGGATTTGATCAGGGCCGATTTGGAGATACCCAGCGCGGCGGCTGCGGCGTCGAGCTTGCGGTTTTGTGTCTCGGTAAAGCGCACCACGACCTGGACGTTGGTCAAATCTTCCGTGCGTTTTTTGGGGCGCCCCTTGGGGTTGGGGGAAGGGTGTTTTTTTTCCGTCTGTTCGCTGAGTGCGGTGTCGGAGAGGGCGGTCTCCATATCGATGCCGTCAAATTTTCCCATGGTCGATCTCCTTGATAAGTTGTTGCATCTCCATACTGGCATCCCCGTAGGGGCGGTATTCGATGACGCTTTTGGCCTGTTTGTAAGCCCGGTCGTAATCGGCGCGGTAGCGGATCACCGTATCGAAAACCTCGAAAAACTCTCCCTTGGACTCGACCAGCTCCTTGGCCTCTTCGATGGCGTGTTTGGCGGAGGGGTGAACCCGGCTGAAGAGCACCTTGGCCCTAAGGGGCTTGCCCGCCTGCTGGACGGCGTGGATAATTTTGGTAAAGGAGCGCATGAGCGACGCGACCTCCATATAATCCGTATTAACCGGGGTAATGAGCAAGTCGGCGGCGATCATGGCGTAACGGGTCAGGGTGGAGTCAAACCCGCCCACGTCGATCACATAAAGCCGCGGCTCCAGATCTTCCACATACTCCTTAAAGGCTTCGGCCCCGTCGATCTGTGCCATGGGCAAGGGGGTGTCTCTGCGCTGGTTAAAAAAGGTGGCCAGGTGCTGGGCGTCGAAATCAATGAGGGTAACGGGGTGGGTCTTGGAAAATTCCACGGCGAGGTTGACCGCCGTGGTGGTCTTGCCCGTGCCCCCTTTTTGGTGGGCGACGGTAATGATATAGGGAAGTTGCATCGCTATCCTAAAACAGTCAATTTATTTGTTTTATGCTAGCTAATAAATAATAAATTATTTGTTAAATAAACTCTCCATCAGATAATCGTTTTCATTGGCATAATGCAAATATTCTTTTAATTCTGGGGCTATCTTTAGGTAGATACCTATCTGAGTCAAGTTTCCTCTTGCGGCTTCACAACCGTGGGGAAAGGCGATGCGTATAGCCACTGAATCATCTTTTATATGGTGAAAAGCAAAAGCAGTAAGTGAGGTATCATCTATTTTTGCCTGGCAACCGCCGTCAGCTTTTCGGAAGAGTTCTGAGAGGTTAGTAGGCTTACGGTTTCCAAGAGTTTTTCGAATAAATTTGTCTGACAGAAGAGCTTGGAAAATGGCAGTTTCTCCAAAAAGGTTGATGAGATTAACCCTTTTTCCAGTCCGAATGTCAATTGTTGAAAACATACGATGTTCTGATCCGTGTGCCGCTCCAACACAGCTGCTGTAGTTTTTCAAATGGTAGGAGAGGTACGGCCCCACGAGAGAAATGACATCGCCACTGGATATCTCGTCACAGTAAAAAAGCGTACCGTCTTCATCAAGCTGTTCGTTTACACGAAATGCTCCGCCTAAATAGATGACTTTAGCGGTTTCTTTATGCTCTGGTATGGCAGCAATTGCGTGTATGGCAGACCATTGTACGATCCATTCCACACCATTGATATGACTGTTGGCGGTGTGAATAAGAACAGGATTCACTATTTTTTCTTCGGCTTTCAGGATTTTATCCGAGAGTATGAAACAGCTAAAAAGAATGAGGGTTAATAAAATCTTCATAAGTGTCCTTTTGTAAGATTTATGGGAATATCAAGGCTATATCTGCCGTACAGTTATAGGGAGGATAATTTACTATATATGCGAGAACGGCACCGGATAATTTTAATCGATAGCATATCCGATGCGCTCTCTTCCTAAATGATAATAGCTCCCCTATGAACCTGGAAGGACAAAGTAGGTAAAAGAAAGAAGGGCAGCCAAAGAAACCCTAGATGGGTAGGTCTCTCTTTATCAAATCAGGATTAGACAATAGTAACCTAAAAGAACTGAAAAATAGAGTATTTAGTCGATAGGTTGCAGCTGCATC
>QKHD01000129.1 GCA_003250175.1 Helicobacteraceae bacterium | reverse complement strand
TTTTCATCTCCTCGATCCGGATGGTAAGGCGTGGCGCTTCGATACTGCGCTCTTTAAAAATATCAACGGCATTGCTGATCAGGTTGATCAGTACCTGCTGCAGTTCGCTTTCGAAGCTGGTCAGCATACACCCTTCGTTTCCTTCCAAACGGATGGCGACGCCGGCTTGTTCGATGGGGCGCTGTAAAAGATGCAGGGTTTTTTCCAGACAGCTCTCCAGAAGAAAGCTCTTTTTCTTTTTATCCGGACGGAAGTAGTTGCGGAACTCGTCAATCGTTTCACTCATGAAACCGATGTGGTTCATGACGTTTTTTTCCACTTCCCTCACGCCGTCTTGGTCCAGCTCGCCCAAACGGTAGCGATCGGCTCCGTCTTGAACCGTCAGGCCGATAGCCGTAAGCGGCTGCTTGAGCTGGTGGGCGATCACCCCGATGAGGTTGCCCAGCGATGCTTTCTGGTACTGCTTGATCATCAGGGCTTCCTGGCGGCGGTTTTTCTCCAGGGCTTCGTCGATTCTTAGCTCCAGCTCCTTGGCGAAGTGCTCCTTTTGCTCCAACATCATCTCATGTTCCCGGCGTTTAAAATCCAGGATGTCCCGTTCGTTCTCCAGTGTTTTGTAGCGGTTGGCCAGTGCCAGCGAAAGCAGAATGGCATCCAGCACCATGCCGATCTCCGCCGCGTGGTAGGTGACAAAACGAAATGAAACGCCTCCGGAGACGGTAAAGGCCGTCAGCGCTGAGCCCACAAGTCCCGCCGTCGTGGCCATGATAAAATAAAAGGCCGTCCTGTTCCCCTCGTACCATGACACCACCCCGAGCCAGAAAACGATGGAGGAGTAAAAGACCACAAAGATAATGGCGCTGCGCACCATCCACGTATACCCCCCGAAAATGGCCGAAATAAGCGCCGTAAGGGCCATCAGGGCCACGAACCCTACCATGGCCCGGTGAAGGCGCGGAAGGTGCCTTTTTGTGTCAAGAAAGACCAAGGCGAACAGTATCCCAAAGAGATTAAAGAGGTAGATGAAAACCCCATGGGCCCAGTTGCCCCATTCCGGAGAGTCAGACCAGAAGAGATAGGCCGAATAACCGTTGTAGGTAAAGTTCATCACCAAAAAGACGCTGATGTAGAGCACGTAAAAGAGGTAGAGCCGCTTGCGGAGGGCAAAAAACAAAAAGAGGTTGTAGGCGACGAGCGCCAAAAGGGCACCGTAAAGGAGCCCGGTGTAGGTAAAAAGGGCATTCTGGCCGCGGTAAAAATCCGCCGGTTCCCACAGACCCGCCGCAACGACAAAGGGGTCGCGGGTGGCCACGCGAATCCACACCGTGCTTGCTCCGGAGGGAACATTCAGGGAAAAGAGCGATTGAAAATGCCGGATCTCCCGCTGGCTATGGGGATAGATGTCGCCACCATTCAGGTGCTGGGTCACTACCCCCGCGTGATCAACAACCCAGATATCGATCTGATCAAGCCAGGTCGGACGAAAATCCATGATCCGCGGCAGCGGATTTTTTTGCGGATTCTCCAATGCTATCCGGAACCAGTAGCTTGATGAGCTAAAGACAAATCCTGCCGCCTCCCCGCTCACCTGGTGAAATTTGGAGGACTCGACCTTCCGGATGCTATCAATGGTATGCTGCGAATCGCGGTCTTCAAAATAGTCGGCACCGGCAATCAGATGGGCGTGGGAACGTGAAACATCCGCCGCCCCATGCAAAAACGCAACACCCAGCAGCAAAGCAATAAACAGCGTACGCGCTCCCGGCATGGCTCCCTCCTCTGATGGTGACCGTAAGGCATACGGCCAAGGGCATCTTACTCTTTGGTTATCCAAAGTACTGTAAAATTTTTTCTTGATTTATTTTACTTTAGGAGATTTTATGTCTTTGCGGCAATTTGTAACATCCAAAGCTTTTCAACATTTTATTACCGGACTCATCATTTTTAACGGCATCACCCTGGGGCTGGCAACCTCCCAGGGCCTTATGGCCAGCTACGGTGCGCTGATTCACACCATCGACGCGGTCATTATCGCCATCTTCACGGCGGAGATTACTCTGCGGATCATCGTCCACCGTGGGGCGTTTTTTAAGGACCCCTGGAGTCTTTTTGACTTTTTTGTCGTGGCGATCTCGCTGGTTCCCGCCACGGGCGGCCTCGCTATTTTGCGGGTGCTCCGGGTTTTGCGGCTCTTTCGTCTGCTTACCGTGGTTCCCCAGATGCGTACCATTATCGGGGCGCTCATCGGGGTGATCCCCGGTATCGCCTCCGTCTCCATGGTGTTGCTGCTCTTTTTCTATGTCTTTGCCATTATGGCTACCCAGATGTACGGCACCCACTTTCCCCAGTGGTTCGGCACCCTGGGCGAGTCGATGTACACCCTCTTTCAGATCATGACGCTGGAGAGCTGGTCCATGGGAATCGCCCGGCCGGTCATGGAGGTCTCGCCCTACTCCTGGATCTTTTTTGTCATCTATATCTTGATTGTCACCTTTATTATGGTCAATCTTTTTATCGGTCTGATCGTCGATGCGATCTTTACCATCAAGGGGGAAGATGCAAAAGAGACGGAAGAAGACGCCCACATGGGTGAACTCAAAGCCCTTCGCAGCGAAGTGGCCGAGCTAAAAAGCCTTCTTAAAGAGCGTCTTCAGTAACCTTTTTTCGCCTTGATCGTCTCGTAGGCCTCGTTGATCTCCTGGAGCTTCACCGTGGCCTGCTTGACAAAATCCTCGCCCTTGCCCTGCCCCTTGATAATATCCGGATGGTGCTCTTTGACCAGACGGCGATAGACGTTCTTCAGCTCTACCGCACTGACGCTCTCGTTCACACCTAAAACCGTATAGGGGTCTTTTCCGCTGGC
>QKHD01000379.1 GCA_003250175.1 Helicobacteraceae bacterium | reverse complement strand
ATGCGGCCGCACCGTCGGCGCTTTACACGACCCACTGATCCCTCGGGATCAGCCCGGTTGATTATTTGAGAAGCTCGAACTTCCCTTTTTCAAAATTGTAGTTGTAGACTTCACCGGTTTCGATGATGTAGTGCCAGCCGATCAGGTTGAGCGTGCCCGCCTCCAGGCGCTCTTCCACACCGGGATAGGTCAGCAGGTGCTTGAGCTGCTCGACCACGTTGAGCTGTTCCGTCATCCACTCTCTAGCCTGCAGATCGTGCTCCGGAACCAGGGTTTTGACCCGGTCCCGCACTTCGCTGGCGAGTTCGAGCCATTTGGCGACGTGGGGAATCTGTTTCATGCTTTCGCGGTCCTGGTAGAGGGCATTGCAGCCGCCGCAGTTGGAGTGGCCGCAGACGACGATACTCTGCACGCCCAAAACCGTAATGGCGTACTCAATCGCCGCCGTTGTTGCCACATACTCTTCCGTTTTACGGTAAGGCGGAACCAGATTGGCGATATTGCGAATGGTAAAAAGCTCCCCCGGATCGGTCTTGGTGATCAGGTTAGGCACAACCCGCGCATCGCTGCATCCGATAAACAGCGTGTGGGGGTTTTGCTGTTTGCCCAGGTCTTCGAAAAGATCCCGATACTTCTCAAACTCCTCGTTCTGAAACTCCACGACGCCTTGAAAGAGTTTTTGCACGATCTGCTCCCGTAATATTTGGGGAAATTGTAACATACCCCACCTATCCCTTGGTAAACGCTTCCCAAACGGCCCGGACATGCGCTTGACGGCCGCAAAGCCGCCCTTCGATGCCCTCCGCTCCGTAGACGTCAACCTCTAAGGCAACGTCAGCATACTGACCCGCCAGAAACTCCAGCCGCCCCAGATGGGTGTAGGCCGCCTGAACAGGCAGAAAAAAGGGAGGAATGTACTCCGTCGTTTCCAGTGACTCAAAAAGCGCATTGGCCGCGTCGCTGTAGGCCCGGGCCATGCCGCCCGTACCCAGCTTGATCCCCCCGAAATAGCGCACGGTGACGACGCCAACGTTGATCATCCCCCTGCCCTGCAGCACTTTCAGCGTGGGCATACCGGCCACCCCTTTAGGTTCGCCGTCGTCGCTGAACCCCTCTTCGACCTGTCCGGAAGCGTTGATGCGGCGAAAAAAGGCGTTAACGTGGTGGTTGGCCTTGGGGTGTTCCGCGCGCAGGGCTTCCAGACGCACGGCAAACTGATCATGGGGAATCAAAAAAGCGAGGAATTTGGAGCGTTTGACTTCGTAAAAGGCGTGGTGTTCGGTAAGAATCGTTTGCATGGAAAAAGCGGCCCGAGGGCCGCCGGACGATCAGAGAATGCTGTCGAGGTGTTCGACGAGGTTGTAGGGCAGATAGCGTCGGAAGGGGTGCTTGTCCCATCCGCCGGCCACTTCGATATCATCCAGGGAGCTGACCCGGATAAAAAAGAAGTCCCGTCGGCTCTGACGGCTCAGAAAATCTTCGATGATCTGGACGTTTTCAAAGGCGTTATCCCAGACAACTCCCTGAAAATGGGCGAAGACCCCCTCGTACCCCTCTTCAATGATGGAGTGGTCTTTGCTAAGCTCTTCATAGACCGAACCGGGGATCTTGACCTCCGGACGGATCATGATATAGACACTGCTGGTTTTAAACATCCGCTATTCCTTATTGGTGTTTTAAAGGAAGCATTGTAGCAAAAATGTCAAAACGTTATCCTGACAACGGTCAAAAAGGGTTTATGCTACCATTCGGCAAAAAAGGAGTCCCATGGAAGGCAATCTGATTATCACCTACACCGTCATCTGCGACGGCGACATCTATGTCGAAATGCCCCTCAAAGAGGTGCTGGCCAATGAGAAGATCCAGGCCGCCATCAAACGCGAATTCGGCCAGGGCGGGCGCAACCTGGTGCTTGACGACACAAAAACGAGCGGCACGCTCATTATCGAAAAAGAGAAGCAGCACTACACCCTGGTGATCCCAAAAGATGACTTCGCCGACGCCCTGACCCTGGCGGAAGAGGACGCCCGCAAAAACAAACGCCTCAAGGGCGAATGTTCCATGGTCGAACTGCTCGATATCGCCAACGAATCATGACTCCGGAGCTTCGCAGCTTTATAGAGGGTTTTGCCAGCGTCATGCTGAGTACCGTCGATACCCAGGGCCGTCCCTTTGCCAGCTACGCCCCCTACTGTTTTTATGAGGGCAGCTACTATATTTACGTCAGTGAGCTGGCTCGTCATACCGGCAACCTGCTCCATGCCAAGCGCGCCGCCCTGCTCTTTATCGAGGAAGAAGCCCAGGCGGCTACTGTTTTTGCCAGAAAACGGGTGGTCTTGGAGTGCCGGGCTGAGGATGTCTCCCGGGAGAGTGTGGGATTTTCATCGGTCATGGCACGTTTTGCTGAACGCTTTGATGCCGCACTCGTGGAGCGTTTGGTCGGTATGGTTGATTTTCACCTGATCCGTCTCATTCCGGAGGGTGGCGAAGCGGTTTTCGGCTTTGGTGAAGCCTACACCATTGCCGACGACGGGATCACCCTGATTCCCCGCCAGGACCGGGGTCACCGTAAAGCTTAAAGGGCGGGCAGCCTGATCTCAAACACCGCACCCTTGCCGTCGTTGTAGGCGGTGATGGTGCCGTTCATGTTTCCTTCGATAATCATGCGGGCCAGGTGCAGGCCGATTCCCGTGCCCTCCTCTCCCTTGGTGGAGAAGTAATAATCAAAAATCTGCGGCAGCACCTCCATGGGGATACCGCCGCCGTTGTCCTTGATCCGGATCACCGCTTCGTTCTCTTCCCGCCCCAAAATGACGTGAATATAGGGATGCTCGATGTTGTTTGTCATAATCGCGTCTCTGGCATTGGCCACGATGTTGAGAATCACCTGTTGGAAGTCATTGACATACCCCGCAACCTCCAGATGATCCGTCTCCACCTTGGTCTGCAGATCGATCCCCTTACCGCTAAGCTGCGTGTGAAGAATCTCCAGGGCTTTGTCCACGGCTCCGTGCAGGGCAAAACGGCTTGGGCGTTTGTTGGGGTTGAAGAAGTTGCGCAGGTCGTCAATGGAGCCGGCCATAAATCCGACCCGCTCCAGCACATCGGCCTCGAACTCGTCAATCCGCTTACTATCCAGCTCTCCGTAACGGTAGCTCTCCGCCATATCCTGGGCGATAAGGGCGATGACGTTGAGGGGCTGCTTGAGCTGGTGGGCGATAATACCGATCATCTCACCCATGGCCGCCTTGCGCTCACTGCTTAGAAGGGCCTCTTGCTGGCGTTTGACCTCGGCAACCGCTTTTTGCACCTCAGCTTCCAGCTTCTGCTGGTAGCTGACGGATTCAGTCACGTCGCTCAGGGTCACCAGCTCCATGTTGCTGTCGTAATTGAAGGTATCGATATGGACGGAAAAGATATGCTCTTTGCCCCAGATGTCCTTGATTTTTGCTAGGTGGGTGCGCTCCGGATGGGCCAGGCAGTATTTATCCCACTTCAGCCCCTCCTCTTCCTTACGCAGGTAGTGGCCGGAGTGATCATCCACAAAGAGGTCGCAGATACAGCGATAGGTCGATTTGAAGTCGGCTAGCGTACCAAATCCGGTGAACTTCAAAAAGGCACGGTTGACCTCCCGGATATCTTCACCGTTGGTGAGCAGAATAATGGTCTCCTGGGCATCCAGAATAGCCCGGTTTTTCTCCATCAACTGCCGGAAACTCACCTTGCTGAGCAGCTCCCGGTAGATAAAGAGCAGCGCCAAGCCAACCAGCAGCACCCCGCTAAGAATAACAAAGTAGAAAATCCAGGTCTGACGGATCAGGTAGTGATCTTTTTTCTCCGTAAAAAAGTAGGCCACCACTTTGTCGGTGATGGGATTGCTGATGGGCAAAAAGGTAAAGACACTGCCGCCGTTTTCATGGTAGAGGGAGAACATCTTGCCCTCCGCCATCTTGCGGCTCACCTCTTCCTTAAACGCAGAAGACGCATTAAACAAGTCCGCCTGACGGTGGT
>QKHD01000358.1 GCA_003250175.1 Helicobacteraceae bacterium | reverse complement strand
ATGCGGAGATTATCAACAAAAGCGGCAAACAGCGCATGCTCTCCCAGCGCATTGCCCTGCTAGCGCACCAATACGACGATACAAGCAAAAACTGGAGCGTCGAGTACAAACACCTTTTTCTCAAAGCCGTCGCCACCTTTGAGGATGACCACCACTTTCTCATGCGCCAGGAGATCAACGACTACCTCAGGACGATCTACTTCGGCCATCTGCTGGATGAAAATGTCAACACCTTCATTGCCAAGGCCAAGGCCTTCGCCTTTGAACAAAATTCCAAAAAAGCGCACGAACTCTTCCGCATCTCCCAGGAGATCCTTCCGCTGCTGGATGAAGCGGTTAACGAATACCAGCGCATCGACGAAGCGAAAAAATCGACCCTGCAGATGATCGAGGGCGTCATTCTCCTCTCTACTCTCCTGACCCTGCTGCTTGAAGCGCTGTTTATTTTCTACCCCTCCCTGAACGAACTCAAGCGGGGTGTGGAGAAAGACAAGATCATTCTTGAAAACTCCAAATACGCTTTTTTAAATGACTTTTTCCGCTCCATCGCCCACCAGTGGCGCCAACCCCTGACGGCCATCTCCCTGGTCTTTGACAATATTCAGGACATGTTTACCTTTAACGAGCTCAATGAAACCAATCTGGACGAGTTGTGCAAGACGGGCAAGGAACACATCCGCAAGCTTGATACCACCATCCGCAACACGACCGACACCCATCAGGGCAACACCAAACACGCCTTTAACATCACCACCTCCATCCGCCATGCGGTCAGGGTGGTGCAGTCCAATCGACGCCTCAGCGGAACGGATATCCGGATCGAAACACCGGATTTTATGCTAAACGGGGATAACAACGGATTCATGCAGGTCATGGCAACGTTGCTGAGCAACAGCCTTGATGCCATCGAGTCCCGGCAAGATCAAGAACCGTCGTTTTCCGGAGTCATTACCATAGAGTCCAAGGGAGAGGGAAACAATCTGTGCATCTGCGTAACGGATAACGGAGGGGGTATCACGGTGAAGCAGACCGAACGCATTTTCGAGCCCTACTTCACCACGAAGTTTGCATCGCACAACAAGGGCATGAGCCTCTATGTGGCGAAGAAGATTTTGGAAGATAATTTTGCCGGTACCATCCGGGCGACCAGTGAAAACGGGGAGACCCATATGCGGGTGGAGATCCCGCTACACGTCTAAGCTTACCAGCGGCCGCTGGAACCGCCGCCGCCGAAGCTACCGCCGCCTCCGCTGAATCCGCCGCCTCCGGAGGAGCTGCCTCCGGAAGAGAAGCCCCCGCCTCCGGAGCCACCCTTGAACTTGATCTTATCGGCAATGGCACCAAAGAACGCGCCGAGTGCGAACCCCAGCAAGCCCAGCAGATACCCCGCCGACATCAGCAGCAAAAAGCCGACGATTCCGCCGACACCGGCACCAAGCCAACGGTTCATTCTGGTAAACATGGGCAAAAAGACCACAAAGAAGATCACGATGTAAATAAAGCTGTCTTCGAGCCAGTTCATATTGGAAGCCTCTGATTCCGGCTCCGGAACATACTCGCCCTTGGTGGCGGCATCGATGGCCTTCACCGCGGCGCTAAGCGCCGCCAAGGGGTCGCCCTCTCGCATGTGGGGGACGATCTCCTGACGGATAATCGTTCCCGCCAGACTGTCGGGCAGGGAGCCTTCCAGTCCGTACCCTACTTCGATCCGGATATCGCGGCTCTCCTTCACCAGCAGAATCAGCACGCCGTTATCCTTGCCCTTTTGCCCCAGTTTCCAGCTTTCGGCCACGCGCAGGGAGTAATCTTCCAGAGCGTCGCCTTCGAGCGAATCAATGGTCAAAACGGCGATCTGGTTGGAGGTCGCTTTTTCGATGCCGGCCAACTGCTCTTCGAGACTTTGCCGTTGGGTTGAGGTTAAAAAGCCCCCCAGGTCAGTGACCCGCTCTTTAAGCGGAGGGACATCCAGCGCAAAGCCGACGGAAAAAAGTAGCCAGAACGCCGTCAGCAGACGGAGCATCAGAAGGCTACTTTAGGTGCTTTGGCCGCGGCTTCCTCGATCTGGAAGTATGGCAGTTTTTCAAATCCGGCGATGGAGGCAATCAGGGAAGACGGGAAGACCGTTACCTTGTTGTTCATCACCTTCACCTCTTCGTTAAAGCGCTTGCGCTCTACGGCAATGCGGTTTTCCGTTCCGGCCAGTTCGTCCTGGAGTTTCAGAAAGCCCTCGTTGGCCTTGAGCTGCGGGTAGCTTTCGCGCACCATCATCAGTTTGGAAAGGGCCACGGCCAGCTCGCCCTGGGCGGCCATGTAGTTGTTCAGCTGCTCCGGATTGAGGTTGGAGGCGTCGATTTTGATCTGCCCGACCTTGGAGCGCGCTTCGGTCACTTCCGTAAAGACACCCTTTTCATGAGCCGCAGACCCTTTGACCGTCTCCACCAGGTTGGGAATCAGATCATACCGTCGCTGGAACTGGTTTTCAACCTGGGCCCAGCTGTTTTCCACGGTATTGGCCTGCGTTTGCAGGGAACGGAGGGTCATAAATCCGTAGAGTACAACTAGGGCAATCACCCCTATCCATAAATACTTTTTCATTTTCTCCCTTTGTACGATTAAAATATTTATGCATCATAAGATTTTATCTCTTAGTTATCTCGAAAAACCAACCCTATGCTAGTTGCAACTTCGTCTACCCGGATTAATATCTTTAACCATCACAGTTCCCGCAGCGGTACCGTCACTTTTATACAGCTCTCTGCCGTGTTCATTGTCCTCGGCAAAGAAATAAATATTTTCGCCAACAGAAAAAATTTTATAAGGTGATCCCCCCACCTCTCCTGGCAAAATATCTTTTAATAGCGTACTTCCTTCTGATGT
>QKHD01000094.1 GCA_003250175.1 Helicobacteraceae bacterium | reverse complement strand
CAATACATACCTAATGGAACTAAACCAATAAGCAAAAGTTTATGTATGCCTTTTCCCAATTTCTCCTCCATCTGATTGGTAAGCTACTGAAAACAATAGACGCTATATTGATTTAATTATATTAAAGTCTTCTTTTAACCTTTGTCTGAGAAGAGACAAATAGCTCAAAAAATCACCCGTGTTATTTCATGAATTACGATACTTATATTCTATACTTCCAAATCCACCGCACTGTAGCCCAGTTCGGCCATCTTCATATCGATCTGCTCCAGGGCTTTTTGCAGGGTGATCTGGCTGATCTCAGGCAGTTCGCCGCCCCAAAGCTCCTGGGCCTGATTGAAGCCCTCTAAAATCCCGGCGCGTCCGGCGCGGAGCATGTCAATGTCATCGCCCGCGCCCATGAACTGGCTGAGGCGTTCGGAAGTTTTTGCTATTCCAAAAATCCCGTCGTCGGCGACGAGGGCTTCCGCCTCTTCCGGAGTGAGTTCGGCGATGGGCAGGCCGTCGTAGCCGATGTCGTCGAGCATTTGTTGAAATTCGGCGTACTGGTCTTCAAAACTCTTGGGTTGTTGGGCGCCGAAGCTCTCCAGTGAGGCCTTGGCCACGGTAATCTGATAGGACCGGATTTCGATCCGTATCTCCGCGACCGTTTCGTCGGAGAGTCGTTTGGGCTGGGCGGTCTCTTTGTTGGAAGCGACGCCCTGGTAGGCGCTGTTAAGGGCGGATGGGTTGATGTTCATCGTAAGCTCCTTCTATCTCGTTTCATTATAACTAAATCGGCGAAAATTTCTTTTTCTAAGCCCGCTCCACTCCGGAGAGCACGGGGACGAATTCACACCGCTCCAGGCTCTCGGTGGCGTAGCCCCCTCCGGAGCGTTTAGTAATCCGCGTAATCACCTGCTCGGCCCCCTTTTGCAGGGGAAAGACCATGATGCCGCCCTCTTCGAGCTGATCGATCAGCTCCACCGGAACCCGCGACGCACTGGCGGAAAATAAAATCCGGTCAAATGGCCCGTGTTCGGGCCACCCGGCCTGGCCGTCGTCCAGCTTGGTCAGTACGTTCATAATCCCCGCCTCTTTAAAGCTCTGCTTGGCCTCTTTGAGAAGGTTTTCGATCCGCTCGATGGAAAGCACCCGGCGTACGATTTTGCTCAGCACCGCCGCCTGATAGCCGCTGCCGCAGCCAATCTCTAAAATTGTATCGGCCCCTTCGGGCTGCAGGTAGGTGGTCATCTTCGCCACCGTGAGAGGCGAGCTGATAAACTGCTTGCCCCGAATGGGCAGGGCGTCGAGCCGGTACGCCGCCATCATCATCCCCTTGGGGACGAAAATCTCCCGGTCTACCTTCTCCATCGCCTTGGCGACCTTTTCCGTGAGGGGAAACTGCTTTTGAATCTCCCGCACCATGGCGGTGGCTTTGGTCATTTTGGAACGGTTTAGCAGGTTACTCATAGGGAATGGCTCGCTTCATTTTCGTAATTTCCCGCCCGTTGAAGGGGGCGGTGATGATGGTTTGGGTGTTGTCTTCGGTGCGCTCTCCCCAGGGGGTGATTATCGCGCTGTTTTTAGCCATGTCGTCGTTGGCGCTGTCGGCCACGGCCACATAGGCCCGGTTCGCCACGGCCAGGGCGGTGGAGAGGATGCGCAGGTGCTCGGCGCGGTTTTTGCCCCACATGGCGGGTACGAGGATGATCTCCGCCCCTTCGATGCGCTGCCACAGATGGGGAAAACGCAGCTCGAAGCAGATCAGTAGGGCCACACTCTTGCCCATTAGCTCAAATCGCACCATCTCCTCTTCGTCTCCGGAGACGAAATGTTTGTGCTCGTCGCCCAGCAAGAAGAGCTTGTGTTTGGCCTGCCGATGGATGACCCGCCCCCGGTGAAACACCTTGGCCACATTGGCGTAGCCCCCATTCTGTTTTTCGATCAGAGTCAGCACCAGCGCCCGTTCACCCACGACTTCTTGAAGGCGTTTTTCCGCCTCCGGAGCAAAGGCGGCGGCCGCTTCCATCCGGTTGTAACAAAAACCCGTCAGGCAGACCTCCGGAGCCAGCACCAGATCGCCCGGTGCCGCCTCATAAGCCCGGATCAGCGCCGCCAGGTTGGCCTCGAAATCGTCGCCGGTGGTGTTTTGGAGTACGCTGATTGCTTCCATGACCCTGCCCAAAATTTTGTGTTACTTTAGCACAAGTGGGGTAATAGGAAATGAGTTACAATACCTCCATGTTTTATACCCGCTGGATTAAACCCGTTATCGACCGACTGCTGGCTCTGCTGCTGATCACCCTCTTCACTCCCGTCGCCCTCGTAGTGGCCCTGGCGATTCGCGTAAGCATGGGAAGCCCCGTGGTCTTTGCCCAGCGGCGTCCGGGCAAAGAGGGCAAGATTTTTACCATCTACAAGTTCCGCACCATGAGCGACGCCAGGGATGCCGACGGCGAGCTGCTTCCCGATGAGGCGCGACTGGGAAAGGTGGGGCGGCTGATCCGCTCCACCTCCCTGGACGAACTGCCCCAATTATGGAATATGCTCAAGGGCGATATGAGTTTTATCGGGCCGCGTCCGCTCTTGGTGGAGTATCTGCCCCTCTATAATGAACGGCAGAAAAAGCGCCACGATGTGCTGCCGGGCATTACCGGCTGGGCCCAGGTCAACGGCCGCAACGCCATCAGCTGGCAGCAAAAGTTCGATCTGGACGTCTGGTATGTGGAACACATGGGGTTTTTAACCGATTTACGGGTCATAGGAAAAAGCTTTGCAGCAGTTTTCGGCCGCAAGGGAATCAGCCAGGAGGGTCAGGCGACCATGGAGAAGTTCAATGGAAACAACTAAGCTCTTTATCTACGGAGCCGGCGGCCACGGCAAGGTGGTGGCGGACATTGCCGAGTGCTGCGGATTTGAGGTGGCGGGGTTTATCGACGACGACCCGGCCAAGGGGGATTTGAGCTTTGCCGAATATTGTGCAAACCATGCCGGAACCCCTGTGGCCCTGGGCCTTGGCGGCAACCGCACCCGGGCCAAGGTCTACGAGCAACTCAAGCAGGCCAAGACTCCCGTTCCCGCCCTAATCCATCCGGAGAGTATTATCGCCCGAAGTGCCCGCATCGGCGAGGGTGGTGTGGTCATGGCGGGTGCCGTGATTAATCCGGATGCCCTGATCGAGCGCGGTGCCATCATCAATACCGCCTGTGTGATTGAACACGACAATGTCATCGGTGAATTTGCCCACATCTCCCCCAAGGCCGCCCTGGCGGGCGACGTTTGCGTCGGGGCCTTTGCCCATGTGGGGATCGGTGCCAGTGT
>QKHD01000202.1 GCA_003250175.1 Helicobacteraceae bacterium | reverse complement strand
GTCGCTACCCAGTTCGGCGATATTGAGGTAGACCTCTAGAATCTGGTTTTTGGTAAAGCGGCGCTCGATCATCTTGGTAATGGAGTATTCGCGGATTTTTCTCAGCAGGCTTTTTTCTTTGGTGAGAAAGAGGTTTTTGGCCACCTGCTGGGTGATGGTGCTGGCACCGTAGGCGAACTCTTTGCGTTTGAGGTTTTCCGCCAGAGAGCCCAGCAGGGCGTCATAGTTGATGCCGTTATGCTGGAAGAAGTTGCTGTCTTCGGCCATGACGACGGTGTAGATCAGGTCGCGGTTCATCTTGGCGATAGGGGACCATTTGTACTGCTTCTTTTTATCCTTGAGCTCATGGCTGACGTGCTGCTTGGCCAGGCTGACCAGATCGTCAAACTGCATGGCGTCAATATCCGGAAGGGTGTAAAAATAGACCCCGACACTGATCCCGATGAGGGTGAAGAGAATCGTAAAAAAGGCACCGATATAAAAGGTGACGGCACGAATAATACGAAGGGGCTGGGAAATGAGGGTTTCCAGAGCGTTACGGAGGGTTTCGGTTATACTACTTTTTACCATTATCTCTTTATAATCTATTCTCAAGCAATTATGACGCCCAATGGAAGGATCATCGATGGATGAAGATATCAAAAATAACCTAAAAGATAAAAACAGCTGGCTGCGGGGGCTTTATATCCTCCTCTTTGTCATCATCTATAATGTGGCCGAAATCGTGCTGATGGCCGTGGTGCTCTTCCAGTTTATTTTCAAGATCGTTTCGGGCGAAGTCAATGAGAAGCTTCTGGCGTTCTCCGGAAACCTCATTGCCTATATCACCCAGATTTTCCAGTTTATCACCTTCCGGGACGAGACTCTGCCTTTTCCTTTCAGTGATTGGCCCGAAGTCGACGAACTGCCTTCCAAAAAAGAGGATTAATCCTCTTTTTCAAAAACTATCTCATCCCGGGGCTCGGCGAAATAGTAGCCCTGGGAGTAATCAACTCCCAGTGATTTCACCTTGTTGTAAATGCTCTCCGTTGCCACAAACTCCGCAATCGTTTTAATTCCCATCTCCTTGGCAAAGGCCAGAATCGTCCGGACAATCAGCTCAGAGGTCTGATTGGTGTCAATATTTTTAATCAGGCTGCCGTCAATTTTGATGTAGTCGGCCCCGAGGTCGGCGATGTAGTTGAAGTTGGAGTAGCCGCTGCCGAAGTCGTCGATGGCGATTTTGCAACCAAGCTCTTTGAAGTGAGCGATAAAGGCATTGACCTGGGTGTAGTCCTTGATCTCTTCACTCTCCGTAATCTCGATCACGCAGCGGGAGGCAACACCGTTTTGGGTGAGTTCCTTTTCCAGGTGCGCAACGGTGTCGGGATTTTCTACGTCGTCGGCGGTGACGTTGATGGAGAACTCCCGGTCATTGTTTCTAAACATCCAGACACTTTGGGTAATGACCGTACGGGTGATATAGGGGTAAAGTTTGCTGTGCTTGGCCAGTTCGAGGAAGAAGTAGGGCGAAATAATTTTGCCCTCTTCATCCTCCATCCGGATGAGGGATTCGTACTTGTCAAAGCGGCCGGTCTCGTTGTTGACGATCGGCTGGAAAAAGGCGCGCATTTTATCGGAGGTGATCGCCTTTTTCAGTTTGGATGTCCATAGCAGGTTGTGTTCGTACTGCTTGAGGAGGTCGATGTTGTCGTCGTAGAGGTAGAGGTCTTTGTGCTTGTTCTTGGCCTCTTTGAGGGCCAGGTCGGCATGGCGGAAGATGAGTTTGCTGTCCTGACTGCAGGCGATGCCAACGGTCATATCGATAAAAATCTCATTGACCCCATGGATGATGCTGCGCTGGGTTACTTTCTGGATAAAGGCCCGGATCTCCTCCATGAAACTCTCTTTGCAGGTGGCGTTGGGGTTCATGGCGGCAAACTGCTCGGCACTGATCTTAAAGAGACCGAAGCCCTTGAGGTTGAAATAGTCACTCATACGTCCGGCGATGGTCTTAATCACGCTGTCCGTGACATCGACCCCGTAAAAGTCCTTGATCTCTTTGTAGTTGTCGATGTTGAGGATGGCCAGAAGGTTCTCGTTGTGGGCACTCAGGGTCTCTTTAAGGGCGCTCTTGTTGCCCAGACCCGTCAGTTCGTCAGTCTTGATTTCCGCCAGCTCCTCTTTTTGCCGCATCAGGTCGGTTACGTCGTGGCGTATGCCGATAAACTCTTCGATCTCGTTGCGTTCGTTCAGAATCGGAACGATGGTGGTGTCGACAATGTAGGTGGTCCCGTCTTTTTTACGGTTTTTAACCAGACCTTTCCAGATTTTATTGGCCTTGATCGTTTTCCACAGCTCGGCAAAGGTCTCCGCAGGCATATCCGGATGGCGAATAATATTATGGGGCTGACCAATCAGCTCGTCGGCGCGGTATCCGGAGACACGGATAAACTCGTCGTTGACGTAGGTAATCACCCCTTTGGGGGTGGTCTTGGAGACGATATTGCTGCCGTCAACGGCGCGCTTGTAGCTATTGAGCAGGGAGAGGTTTTTATCCAGTTCACGTCCCTGATCGACACTTTTTTTGGCCAGTTCGCGGTTGAGGGTTTCGATATCCTGCTGTTTTTCATTGATCTTCCGGATGATTTTTGAAAGGAAAAAGTTGGCCAGGAAGTAGACCAGACTCAAAAAGACAACCGTCACCCCCAGGGCTATGAGAATATAGCTGTGAAACTTCTCCGAATAGGCGGTTTTGTCCACAAAAAAGATAACCCGGCCGGTCTCCTTGCCGTTGATGTCACGGATCGGTTGTTCCGTATGGATGGTAAAGACCTTGTCGCCCAGATCGACCTGCTCGTTATCGCTGATGTCGGGGTGGTGCTCACGCAGCCGCTGGATAAAGGGAAAACGGGAGGCCACAACG
>QKHD01000103.1 GCA_003250175.1 Helicobacteraceae bacterium | reverse complement strand
TACCAATACGCAAATGCTGTTTACGACCTACGCCAGATACATTAAAAGTGAACAAAATGAGATAGACCGAGGGTTTGACCTGTTCAATTCCGGTCAAAATATGGTCAAAAAAAATAGTGAGGTGCTACAAAGTAGCCTATAGCTTCAAAAAAATGGTGGAGCTGAGGGGAATCGAACCCCTGTCCAAAGAAACACTACTACGAGTCGTCTACATGCTTAGCAACCGTTGATTAATACTCAGTCGCGAGGTCCAGCGGTTCAAAACCCCTGCGCTTGAGGATTCCTAAATCTTACCGCGCTTCCGGAATCAGGAAAGCGAAGCCAGTCATCTGGGATGATGCCGCCATAGTCTCCTTAGATGACGTCAGGAGCAGCGACACGTCCTAAGTTGTTTAACTTACGCTGCTGCGTAAGCTGGACGGAAATTTGTGTTGTTTGCGTTTATGTTTAAAGTGGGCAGGATTACGGCGTACCCAGGCCGGCATGCAACCCGCAGCTATGCTAAATTGTCGAAGCCCTGGTCAGCCCCGTTAGCCAGGTGTGGTGAGTGAGCAACCTCGCCAGGTTACTCATTGATCAGGGACTTGATGTCACCTGCCAATGTTGCAATTCTATCAATCTTTTGACTGGCCGTCAAGCTCTCGTCAATCAGGATCTTGACGAAGGCGCTGCCGACGATCACGCCGTCGGCGTGCTTGACCTTTTCTTTTGCCGTATCTTTGTCAACCCCGAAGCCTACATAAAGGGGCGTCGAAGAGACCGCTTTGATTGCTTGTGAGATTTCCGCCAGGTCTTCGCTCTTACCCGCTCCGGTAATCCCGGCGTAGGCCACGAGATAGATAAAGCGTTTGGCATCGGCAATGATCTTTTTAATCCGCTCCGGTGTATCCGTAGGGGCAACGAAATCAATGAGGTCAATGCCGTGGCCGCCAAAGAGCGGCTTGTGCGCCTGGGCCTCCTCAAAGGGAAGGTCGGGGATGATCAATCCCTTCAGCCCGGCCGCTGCACCCTTTTGGGCAACGGACTCCAGCCCCTTATGGTAAAAGGAGTTGAAATACCCCATCCACAGGGTGTCGATGGTGCCGCTGATGGCCTGGGTGATCCCATAGGTGCGGTCAAAACGGTAGCCCTTTTCCAGGGCGATCATGGCAGCCTTTTCAATTACGGGGCCGTCGGCCACAGGGTCGGAAAAGGGAATACCCAGTTCGATGGTATCCATGCCCTTGGCAGCCATGGCCAAGATCAGGTCGGCGGTGGCGGCGTCTTCCAGGACGCCTGCGGTGATGTATCCTACGAGGTGTTTCACGGTGCTTCTATCTCCTGCGGTATGTCAAAAATTTCGGTCCGGATCTTCCGGAAATCGTCCTGGTCGCCCATAAGGTCGTCGTACCAGTCACACAGCTGATCGCTGATGAGGTAAAACCAGTCGATACTCTCCTGGGTAAAGGGCGTGGTGCGTTTGCGGATGTGCTCCAGATTGTCTTCGATGAAGGCGGCAAACCGGTGCAGGGTTTCCAGCTTTAAAAATCCGGAGGCAGACTTGAGGTTGTGGGCAATACGAAAAAGCTCCTCCACCGCCTCCGGAATTTCGTGGGCGTGGTTGAGCCGATCGATAATCGGCTCCATGCTGCTGCACATAATCTCGTAATGGTCCGTAAACTCATCGACGATGTCGTAGTCAAACGCACCCTCAAGTTCTCTCAGGAGTCCCATGGCTCTATTCCTCGCCTTTGTCCTTTCCATTTTACCATCAATACGATAAAATCGGACAATTTTTCTACCCTTTTCCAAGGAGCGGTACATGGCCAAACTCAGCGTCAAATCTATTATCAAAGCCAAAAACGAGCGCAAGCTTTCCGTGATCACGGCCTATGATTATCTCTTTGCCAAGCTCTTTAACGGCGAGGTGGACATGATTCTGGTGGGCGACAGCCTGAATAACAGTTTCGGCGGCCGGCCCGACACCCTCAGCGCAACGCTGGATGTCATGATCTACCACACCAACGCCGTCTGCCGGGGTGCGACCGATACCTTTGTCATCTGCGATCTGCCCTTTGGCAGTTACCTGGACGAATCCGGAGCTCTGGCCTCGGCCCTGCGGGTCTATCAGGAGACCCCGGCCGATGCGGTCAAGATCGAAGGGGGCGTGGTGAAAGCCCCTCTGATCAAACGCCTCACGGAAAACGGCATCGCCGTTATGGGGCATATCGGCCTCATGCCGCAGTTTTTCCGGAGCGAAGGCTTTGCGGTAAAAGGGCGTGCCGAGAGTGATCTGGAGCGCCTCATCGCCGACGCCAAGGCCGTGGAAGCGGCGGGAGCCTTTGCCATCGTCATCGAAGGTGTGACGGCGGATGTGGCCAAGAAGATCACCGAAGCGGTCAGCGTGCCCACCATCGGAATCGGTGCGGGCAAAGATACGGATGGTCAGGTTCTGGTCTGGTCCGACATGCTGGGCTTTTTCGAGGATTTCAAGCCCAAATTCGTCCGCCACTATATGCAGGGTGCCCAGGCGGTGAGAAAAGCCGTAAAACAGTACAAAGAAGACGTGGAAAGCGGGGCTTTCCCCGCAGAAAACGAGCAGTATTAGAGGGTGATATTTTCCAGATACTCGATCGTCTCTCCGGAGACGATGACGGCATCAATGCAGTAGGCGGTATCGAGCCCCTTATGCTTGAGGTAGAGCTCGGCCGATTTGATCACCCGTGAGAGTTTGGTGGGGGTGAGGTTGTAGACCGCCTCAAACCCCTCTCCGGATTTGACCTCCACAAAGTGAAGCACATCGTCCTTCTGGTCCCCCATTTTTTTGGCGTAGTAGTTTTGTTCGATGATGGCAAAGCCCTGGGCCTTTAGGAAGGCTGCCGCCCTGGCCTCGGCGGCGTTACCCTTGGCTCGGCTCAATCCGGACCTTGACGGACTTAAACCGAGCCGTCATGACAAAGTTGTCGCACTCATCCCCGAAGAGGAAGTTAATGTGGCTCTTGGAGTGGTGGAAGGTGGTAAAGAGGGTACCCTTTTTCAGGGTTTTGGAGATTTTGATCCGGAGCGGTTTGCTCTCGCCATAGTCGCTTTTCATGACGTAGCGTAGCTCCGGATCAAACTGCCCGGCATCCTCAGCGGAGACCAAAATCACATCCTCTTCATGGCGTTTGTCCAGCTTGGAGCATTCGGCGGTCTGGCGGGCGTTGTTGTAGTGGTCGATGATGCGCCCGGTGGAGAGATAAAACTCCGTCGGTTTCTTTTCCAAAATCTCCTGCACCTGGCCGCGCAGTT
>QKHD01000085.1 GCA_003250175.1 Helicobacteraceae bacterium | reverse complement strand
GGTGTTAAAGACCCACGCGGCGCTGGCCGCCGCCATCGAGGCGTCGGTGGCGGTCAAGCTGGCGTATCAGAAGGCCGACGGCACTTTTGGCCACTACACCCTCCAACCCCACGCCATTTTGATCGACCGCTACTGGGACTATCTCTTGGCCATCGACCAAAACGAAACCAAGCGCAGCCCCGTCAAGACCTTTCGTCTGGACCGCATCCGTCAGACCACACCGCTCCTGCGGGAGCGCTTTGTTAAATCTGCGGAGATCATCGCCGACATCGGCAGTGCCAAGAGCATCTACCACTTCACCCAAGGGGTTTACCGCACCGTCACTCTGGAGATCAGCGAGGAGCTGGCGGAGAGTTTCCGGAGCATCACCTACTTTCCCTTTCAGGAGTTTACGGGCTTTGTAAACGGTCGGCTCCGGATCACTACTAAGATCAAGCGTCCGGAGGAGATTTTGCCCGATATCAAGATGCTCATTCCCCACATCCGGATCATCGACGCTCCGGAGATCGAAGCCGCCCTTGCCCGGGAGCTTCGCGCCTACCTGGATCAAAGCCTTTCATAGACGCATCTTCAAGGAGATGACATTTTTGTCATGCCCCCATTAAGAACGCTTCTTGCACTATCTTGCACCATAACGCATTGATATACCTATTTTGACAACAGTAAGGATAATAACCATGGCACGAAACGATCTGATCGGAGGCGCTCTTTGGGAGGAGTACTCCACCATTGTCCAAGACCGCATGAACAACCCCAGAAACCTCGGTGAAATCACCAAAGAAGAAGCGGACGCTTCCGGATACGAACTCATCATCGCCGACTTCGGCGCGGAGAGCTGCGGCGACGCGGTACGTCTGTACTGGATGATCGACCCCGCCAGCGACACCATCAAAAAGTCCAAGTTCAAGAGCTTCGGCTGCGGTACGGCGATTGCCAGTTCCGACATGATGGCGGAACTCTGCCTCGAAAAAACCGTCGACGACGCCCTGAAAATCACCAACATCGACGTGGAAAAAGCCCTGCGCGACGACCCCGAAACCCCCGCCGTTCCCGGCCAGAAAATGCACTGCTCCGTCATGGCCTACGACGTCATCAAAAAAGCGGCGTCCCAGTACAAAAACGTGGATATGGAGTCTCTGGAGACCGAATTTATCATCTGCGAATGTGCCCGTGTCAGCCTTGACACCGTCAAAGAGGTGATCCGCCTCAACAAACTCACCACCGTCGAAGAGATCACCGACTACACCAAAGCGGGTGCTTTCTGTAAATCCTGTATCCGCCCCGGCGGCCACGAGAAAAAAGATGTCTATCTCGTTGACCTCCTCGAAGAGGTGCTGAACGAAATGAAACAAGAAGAGATCAGCAAAAAAATCAAGTCCGCCAAGGGTGACGGCGAGTTTGACAAGATGGGTCTGGTTCAGCAGATCAAAGCGATCGAAAGCATCCTCGAAGAGTACATCCGACCGACCCTCAAAGCCGACGGCGGCGACGTGGAACTGATCGACGTACAGAAAAAAGAGGACCTCTTTGACGTCATGATCAAATACCAGGGTGCCTGCATGAGCTGCTCCATGAACTCCACCACCACCCTGGCCGGAATCGAAGACATGCTAAAATTCAAACTAAAAGCCAATGTGAGAGTCATGATCGTATGAGTTTTGCCACCCAAGAGGGAACCTTCGCCTACGCCAAACGGTTCCCCAAGTTTTCCAAGGACTTCTTTACCCCCGTCAATGAGCTCTTTGTCTCATCCGTGGGGATCGGGTCCTTCCGACCGGAACCTTACAAGGAAGAGAACTACGTCTTTTCCATCAAAGATGTGATCGTTGCCGCCGTGGAAAACGGAGCCAATATGATCGACACCGCCATCAACTACCGCTACCAGATGAGCGAGCGGGAAATCGGCGAAGCCCTCAAGGAGCTTTTTGAAAAGGGATACGGGCGCGAGGAGCTGATCCTTGCCTCCAAGGCCGGGTTTATCCCCCTTGACTTCCCCTTCCCAAAAGACCCTTACGCCTGGATCGACGAAGAGATGATCAAAAAAGGGCTCTGCACCAAAGACGAGGTCATCATCGACCAGCACTGCATCGCGCCGAAGTTTCTGGAGTGGAGCCTGGAGCAGTCTTTAAAAAACCTCGGCGTCGACACCCTGGATATCTTCTTTTTGCACAATCCGGAGATGCAGCTGGGGCATGTGCCTTACGAAACGGTGCTTGAACGTATCGAAGCGGCCTTTGAACTCTTTGAGCGCAAGGTGGCCGAAGGCAAGATCAAATCCTACGGCATCGCCAGCTGGAACACCTTCTTGTACGAAGAGGGCAACATGGAGTACCTGAGCCTGCTGGACGTGGTCAAGATCGCCCAGAAGGTCGGCGGCGACAACCACCACTTCAAGTACCTGCAGCTGCCCTACAACCTGGGCAAAACCGCCGCCTACGACTACACCAACCAAAAGGGTCCCGACGGCCGTTACTACACCACCCTGCAGATCGCCCGGGGCTTCGGGATCGCCACCATCGCCAGCAGCCCGCTGCTGCAGATGAACCTCTTTAAGCGCCCCTTCTCCAAAGAGGTCACCGACCTGCTGGGCCTTCCGGAGGTGACGGACATTCACAACGCCCTGCAGTTTAGCCGCTCGGCCGCGGGCGTTGTCAGCACCGTATTCGGGGCGATCTTTACGGACCATGTGGAAGAGAACATGCTCCTGGGCCACTTCCCCAAAGTGAAGGCGGAAAATTATCAAAAAATATTTGGATTTTAACCATGCTCTATGACGTTATCGTAATCGGAACCGGCATCGCCGGACTGCGCGCCGCGCTCGAAGCCAAAAAAGCCGGGGTGAGTGTCGCCGTTTTATCCAAATCCAACCCCTTCCGCTCCAACTCCGCCGTCGCCTCCGGAGGGATCAACGCCGCCCTGGGCAACGCCGAAGAGGACTCGCCCCAGGCCCACGCCGCCGACACCCTCAAAGGGGGCGGAGGCATCAACGGTAAAAAGGCCCTGCACCGCCTCTGCACCGACGGCCCCGACTGCATCATGGAGCTGGACAACATGGGGGTTCCCTTCGACAAGGACGAGCACGGCAACATCGCCCAGCGCGCCTTTGGCGGGGCGGGTCACAAACGCACCTGCCACATCGCCGACAAAACGGGGGCGGCCATCGTCCAGACCCTGCTGGCCCAGTGCCGCAGCGAGCACATCGAGATCATCCCCAACACCCAGTTTCTCAATATCGTCACCGAAAAGGGGCGCGTTGCCGGAATCACCGCGCTAAAACGCAGTGACTCCAGCGTCACCGCCTTTGCCTGCAAGGCCCTGATTTTGGCGGGCGGCGGATTCGCGGGTATCTACCGCGGCCACACCACCAACCCCCAGGAGGCCTCCGGAGACACTCTGGCGGCGGCGCTGCGGGCCGGAATGCGCCTGCGGGATATGGAGTTTGTCCAGTTCCACCCCACGACCCTGGCCAAGACGGGTTCACTTATTACCGAAGCGGCCCGGGGAGAAGGCGGCTACCTGCTCAACGCCCAGGGCGAACGCTTTGTCGACGAGCTGGCCACCCGCGATGTTCTCTCCCGCGCCATTCTCGCCGAGATCAAAGCCCACGGCAAGGTCTACCTCGACCTGCGCCACCTCGATCCGGAGCTGGTGGATAAAAAACTGCCCTCCGTTAAGAAAAACGCCCTCATGGCCGCCGGTCTTGACGTGCACACCGAGCTGGTTCCGATTCAGCCTGGGGCACACTATACGGGCGGGGGCATCCTCACCTACCCCGACACCAGCACCGACATCAAGGGGATTTACGCCTGCGGTGAAAATGCGGCCAACCGGGTCCACGGCGCCAACCGCTTGGGCGGCAACTCTCTGCTTGAAGGGGTGGTTTTCGGCCGCCTGGCGGGTAAAAATGCCGCGGCCTTCGCCCTGAAACAGGAGTTTTTGCCCCTGGATTACCAGTACGTCGACCGCGAGATGCGTGCGATCCGCTTTATCCTTGACGGAGAGAACCTCTTTAACATCAACGCCATGCGCAAAAGCCTGGGGGACACCCTCTTCTTAAACGTCGGTATCGTTCGCGACAAAGAGGGACTAATCAAGGCGCTCGATTACGTCCACTACCTTTATAACAAAAGCATCGGGCTGCACTGCGTCAACAAAGAGCTGAGCATGAACGTCGAACTCTCCGCCATCATCGAGTTTAAAAACGCCCTGCTGGTGGCCGAGGCGCTGATCCTCTCCGCACAAAAACGCAAAGAGAGCCGGGGCGTGCACTTCCGGAGTGACTATCCGGAAGCCGACCCGAAAATCGGCAACGACAGTATCGAGACAACCTTGAAAGGAAGCCACTACCTCAAAGTCGATTTCGCGGCCACCGGACAGCCTTTCTTCACGCGCTTGTTAAAACAGTTCAATCCACATTAAAACAAAGGAAACAGATGGCAAAAGTTATGCTTAGAGAACAAGACGGCGGTGTCGTCTTCTATGTTGCTAAAAAAGACATGGAAGAGATCATCACTGAAGTCGAGTTCGACAGTGACGAAAAATGGGGCGGCGAAATCAAACTGACCAACGGCGACGTCTGGTTCATCGAGCCGGGACCAAAAAAAATCCCCGACGAAGTGACCGCTAAACGTCTCTCCTCCGGAGACGAATAATCCCCTGCCTCCGGAGCCTCCGGAGGTTTTTCCCCTTTTTTATTTTTATTCTCCCCTCTTAGCCAAGGGCTACTATACTTCGTCCATTAGAAGGATCGCTCATGTCCCCCTCCCTCGGTACAAAAACCACCCTGCTGCTCGTCGCCTCCCTGACCGTTATGGCCGGTGCGACCATTGCCGCGTCGCTTCCCGATATTGCGCGCCACTTTGAAGGCATCAAAGGGATCGAACTCTACGCCCGTTTGATCCTCACCCTTCCGGCTCTGTTTATCGCCTTTGGCTCGCCCCTGGCCGGGATTATCGTCGACCGGTACGGACGGGTAACGCCCCTGCTGGTGGCGCTGTTTGGCTACGCGATTTTCGGCAGCAGCGGCTACTATGCGGATAATATTTTTCTCATTCTCGTCGGCCGTGCGCTGCTGGGGCTCTCCGTCGCCTTTGCCATGACCGCCGGAATCACCCTGGTGGGGGACCTTTTCGGCGAAAAAGAGCGCCAGCACTTTTTAGGGCTACAGTCGGCCTTTGTCTCTTTAGGCGGGTTTTTCTTCATCACCGGGGGCGGCTATCTGGCGGACCTCGACTGGCGCTACCCCTTTTTGATCTACCTCGTCTCCCTGGCCTACGTGCCGTTGGTTTTGATGCACCTCAAAGAACCGCCCAAGCCCTCCCATCACGACGATCTGATCGACCAGGACCACCGGGTCTTTCAGCCCGCGCTGGTTCGGCTCTATCTGCTGGCGGCACTCTCCATGGTGATCTTTTACCTTATTCCCGTGCAGCTGCCTTTTTACCTGACGGATCACTACCACAGCA
Source organism: Helicobacteraceae bacterium (assembly GCA_003250175.1). Lineage (GTDB taxonomy): Bacteria > Campylobacterota > Campylobacteria > Campylobacterales > SZUA-545 > SZUA-545. The sequence continues at coordinate 5,617 of QKHD01000085.1, read as the reverse complement.
ACGGCAGCATGGTCGGTTTTGCCATCGGCTCCATGACCATCGCCAGCGCGGCGGCGGCCTTTTCCTATAAATTTCTGCTGCGCCGTTTTACACCGCGCACCCTATTTGTCACCGCCATTGCGCTTGCGGCAACGGGCTATCTGGGCATTGCCGCCGCCCCTTCGGTTCCCTGGATGATGGGGGCGCTGGTGCTCTCCGGATTTGGTCTGGGGCTCTCCCTGCCCTATATCCAGACCCTGATGCTCACCACCGCCTCGGCCAAAATCCGCGGGCGTGCCACGGGGCTATTGACGGCCTCTTTTTTCATGGGGCAGTTTGTCTCTCCTGTTCTCGCCCAGCCGCTGATTCCCCTCATGGGGCTTGACGGGCTTTTTGGCGTCACGGGGGCACTGCTGGGCATTATCTTTTTGGGGCTGCTCCGGACGCGGAGTGTTTCGTAAGGGTACGCGCCCCAAAAAGCAGGCGTTCTGCTGGCATCACTTTAAATAAAATGATTGTAAACTCTATTACTTTCGTCGTCAAAGGAATGTGCCATGTTTCGCCTGCTTTCGCTCCTGATTCTTGCCCTTCTTCCCCTGCAAGCTTTGGATTATTACGGGATGAAACTGGAGCGTTACGACTACCCCTTTGAGGTCAAAACCATCAATCTGATCACCCAAAATCAGATGCTCTCCATGGCCTACATGGACCTCCAGCCTGAAAAATCCAACGGCCAGACCGTCTTGCTGCTGCACGGTAAAAACTTTACCGGAGCCTACTGGGAAGAGACGGCCAAGGCCCTGGCCAAGGAAGGCTACCGTGTGGTCATGCCCGATCAGGTCGGTTTTGGCAAATCGGACAAACCCGAACACCTGCAATACACCTTCCAGATGCTGGCCCACAACACCGCCACGCTGCTTGAACGCCTGGGCATTGCCAAGGTACATGTTCTGGGCCACTCCATGGGTGGGATGATCGCCACCCGGTTTGCCCTCATGTTTCCGGAGAAGACCCAGAAGTTGATTTTGGAAAACCCCATCGGCCTGGAAGACTGGCAGCGTTTCGCCCCCAACCCCAGCTTCGATTACTGGTACAAACGCGAACTGGGCAAAACCCCCAAGGCGATCAAACTCTATCAGCTCAAAAGCTACTACGACAACCAGTGGAAGCGGGCCTATGACCCGTGGGTCGATATTCTGGCCAGCTTTACCGAAAACCAGGAGGAGTACCCGCGCGTCGCCTTTAACCAGGCCCTTATCAGCGAGATGATCTACTCCCAGCCCGTCTGCTACCAGTTTGATCAGTTGAAAATGCCCGTATTGCTCATTATCGGCCAGCGGGACAAAACCGCCCTGGGAAAAGAGCTAGCTCCCAAAGAGCTCCAAGAGCAGATGGGCAACTACCCTGATCTGGGGCGTAAAACGGCCCAGGCGATTCCACGGGCAACGCTCATGGAGCTCATCGGTGTGGGCCACCTACCCCATATCGAAGCCTTCGACCCCTTTATCCGCGGCGTCGTTGATTTTTTGAGTCGTAAGGAATAGCCGCTTGAGTCCCCGACAGGTGCTGGATAAAAAACTCCTTTTCGCCTTTATGGGGATCGTCCTCTTTATCACCACCGCGCTGCTCTACCTCAGCCACACCCAGCATCTTTTCGTCCTTGACCTGCTCAGCAAAGAAGAACGCGACAAGAGCGCCATGATCTACCAGGAGTCGATCCGGGCTATGGAGGAGAAATACCGTCTGGTCGGCGAACACTTCCTCATTAACCCCGCCGTCATCGATGCGGTCAAGCGCAAAGACCGCAAGGCCCTGCTCTCCCTCAGCCAGTCCGTCTACGACAAGCTGCGTGACGACAACCCCTATTTCGAGATCATGCACTTCCACACCCACGACACCAAGAGCCTGCTGCGCCTGCACCGTCCGGATCACTTCGGCGACGACCTGAAGGAGCTGCGCCCCATTATCCGGATGGTCAATGAGCTGGGCAAGCCCCTCTTCGGCCTGGAGATCGGCAAGTACGGCATCAGCCACCGAATCGCCCTGCCGGTCATTGAGCCGAAAAGCAAAGAGGTGCTTGGGGTTTTGGAGATGGGGATCAACGCCGAATACATCATCAGCTACCTCAAAAAACACTTCGACATCGACAGCACCCTGGTGCTGGACCGAGCCGCCCTGCACACCTATTTCGCCCACACCAACTCCAGCGACCGTTTTAACCACTTGAAGGAAAAGGTGATCTACCGATCCAGCGCCGACAACCTCATCACCTACGAAAACCTGGATGCCGTGTTGAGCACCGCCTGCCAGATGCAGGAGATTCAACACCAGGACATGCTGGTGATCAACGGGGTCACTCTCCATACCTTTGAGGGGCAACCCGTGGGCAACATGATCCTCTTTAAAAACATGGAGTTTTATACGGAAAAAGTTCAGACGATCCGGATTCTCAACGTCGTCCTGGGCATCTTGCTGGTGGGGCTTTCGTTTATTATCATCCATCTCAGCTACCAGAGTTTTTCACGTCAGCTCAAGGTCTTTAACGAACGGCTTTTGCATAAAAACCGTTCCCTCACCAAGCTCAGCAGCATGGACCACCTCACCAAAATCTACAACCGCCGCAAGATCGAAGAGCTGCTCTTGCAGGAGTACCGTGCGAGCAAACGTTATGAAACCCCGCTCTCCCTTATTCTCTTTGACGTCGACCACTTTAAGCTGATCAACGACACCCTGGGCCACCACATCGGCGACAAGGTCCTGCGAAGCCTGAGCAAGCTGGTGACCCACTCCATCCGCGATACGGACCATTTTGGCCGCTGGGGCGGCGAGGAGTTTATGCTGGTCGTTCCCCATACCGACGAAGAGCGCGCCATGGTCATTGCGGAAAAACTGCGCCTGCTGATCGCCCACCACGATTTTGAAGAGGCGGAACGGGTAACGTGCAGTTTCGGTATCCGTCAGTTTAAGGCGGACGATGCAATCAAAGATGCGGTGAAATTTACGGATGATGCCCTGTATAAGGCCAAGGAAGAGGGGCGCAACCGGGTCGTTGCCAGTAAGGATTAAAAGGCCGCCGGGAAGCGGCCTTTTAACGTTAGCCCAGAGTAATCTGGATGGCCGCCTCCGGAGAGACGATGCGGAATGCGCAGCTTTCGATGAGGAAAAAGTTGAGTTTGTCCTTCTCCTCGGACTCGAAGCCCAGGGCCACATCGAGGCCGCTGTAGAAGATAAAATCATTACTGCGCTGGGAGATCACCAGCGCCTTGTCGTCCCCGACGGCATTGCTGATGATAATGCTGTCCACACCCAAAATGTTTTCGATCTTTTTCTTCATGGTGACACCGCCGTCCGATTCGGTCACCAGCATGGAGAAGGTGGCATCGGAGACGACCAGTTTAAAAGGGCCGTCCACAAATTCGTCGTTAAACATCCCCTGGGATCTCGCCACGGCGGTCATGAGCTCTTTGGCGCCCTTGGCCTTGAGGGGCTTGTGGCTGAGGCTCTCTAAAAGGCCTTTGGTTTTCATCTCTTTGACCCCGTCAAGGATCAGGCTGTTTTCCACCTTGGCAAAGGCATTGGCGGCGGCGCGCAGTTCGCTGTCGTCGAGATCGTCGATGTCGCGCTTGAGCTCTTCGAGGTTTTTCTTGGAGAAGGAAAAATCGTGGCGGATCTCCGCCATCAGCACCGGTTCACGCACGGCCACGCTGACCCCCTCTTTGTTGCTGAGGGTTTTGAGTTTGCCCGTGGGAATCGCGTCGGTCTCAAACCCGAGACCCGCTTTAAAATCGACCACGCTCCGGATTTTAAGACGCTTGGCCAATAGTTCCATCATGGTAGTATCGAGGGTTGCCCAGACCTCTTGGGAAATGGGGGCTTCTTCACGGTTAAGAAATTTCATTGTTTTCTCCTTGGGAGTTTATCGGTTGTTGCCGATGGTTTTCATCCCTGCTTTTGCAGGGGCATCCGCGGTGGCTTCGCCTTTGCCGGTCAGGGCATTTTCGGTGCTGATGATGCTGCCGTCTTTAAATAGAAACTCTCGAAGCATTTCGTCCCATTTGGGGGAGTTGCGGCGCAGCCATTCGATACCCATGCAGGCGTGCTCGATCTCTTCGTCACGGTTGTGCTCCATGATCGCCTTGGCCTCCGGATCGGTGGCGGCTTCGGCGCGCTGGTTGTACCAGTCGACCGCCTCGAGTTCCTCCATGGTACTTTGGATTATCCGGTGATAATCCTTGGCAAAGTCGGACAGTTGGTTGGGATCTTCGTGAAAACCTTCGTGGGCCATCGTATGCTCCTTGATCTGTGATATGGTGATGTACCATCCTACAGAAAAAAAGCAGCGATTGTCAAGTAAAGGATAATTTTTCTCCTTTAATAATTATTTCTTTTTTTATGAGATTTTTCATAAAACTCCGGTCGTGGCTGACCAAAATCAGTGCTCCTGAAAAGTTTTTCAGGGCCTCTTCCAGGGCTTCTACGGCAACAATATCGAGGTCATTGGTCGGTTCATCCAGAATAATCAGCCCTGGTTTTTTTTCGATTCCGAAGGCCAGCATCAGTTTGCGGCTCTCGCCGGGGCTTGGCTCATGGCTTTGCATCAGTTGGGCCGGGTCGCTCCCTAGACGCCGTACAAAGGCCATGATCCGCCCCTGGGCCTCCTTGCCCATCGCCCTAACCTCCATCATCACCCTGCGGGATCGCTCCGAAGAGATATTTTGCGGGATATAGAGTACCCCGGCATGCTCTTTGAGGTGCCCGGCCACATGCTCCACCAGCGTACTCTTGCCGCTGCCGTTTTCTCCCCGTATGCCGATGCGATCTCCCTGGGCGATGCTGATACGGGGCAGCTCCACATAGCGCCCGTTCCCTAGCGCCATACGCCCGGCTTCCGCTACGATCGGGAAAAGCCCCCGCCAGGTTTCCGACTCCAGGGTGATGCCCGTTTCAAAGTCGCGCTTGATGCTGCTTTGCTCTTCTTTTGCCCGATCTAGTTTTCCCTCGTAGCGACTGAGAATGTTATTATCCACCGCGTCTTTGCCCGTGAGTTTGGCCAGGTTGATCTTCTCCTTGGCGTCGGAGTCCTTGGGGTTGATGTGGGCTTTGGAGACGCGGTTATCCGAGGCCTGGGCCTTTTGGCGCTGCTGGGCCACCTGGCGCTGGAGCTTTTTAATATTTCGGTCCTGTTTTTCATGGAGCTCGCGCCGATGAGCCGCCGCTTCGCCCCGGGCCGCTCTTGCCGCTTCGTAGTCCGTGTGATAGCAACGCAACCTGCCCTCTTCCAAAAAACAGGTCGTGGTGCAGAGGCTCTGCAGCAAGGCCCGGTCGTGACTGACCAGAATCCCGATTCCCCGGAAGCTTTGCAGCGCTTCGGCGATCATCTCTTTGCTGGTCTCATCCAGGTGGTTGGTCGGTTCGTCCAGCAGGAGCACATCCGGAGCGGCATAAAGTGCCACCGCCAGCTGAAAGCGTTTTTGCTCCCCGCCGCTGAGGCTCTCCCAGCGGTCCATCCAGTCCCAGCCGATGCCCAGCATCTCCCGCAGCTGCCAGGCGCGGCTCTGGACCGCATCCATAAAACCCTGGGCGCCCTCCGGCTGCTGGTCGCTGCGCTGGGGCACATAGGCGTAGACGTTGGTTTTGG